>NZ_JBNGCU010000032.1:0-18657 GCF_049974945.1 Methanocrinis sp.
ATCCCGGCTCCGACCAGTCGGAGGTCGGGGGGTGGAACCTGATCTCGTCGAGCCCCGCCTCGGCCAGGGCCCGGAGGGAGGAGGGGCCGGGCCTCGCTCCGGTGTAGAGGTGGATGTGGTGGTCCTCCCCGAACTCCCGCTTCAGAGACCGGATCGACCTCAATACAAACTCCATCTTCAGCAGGGGCTCGCCCCCGGTGATCCCCGTCCCCAGGGCGCCGATGGCATGAGCCTCCTCGATGATCTCGGAGTCGGACCCCGCCCGTCGCTCGTTGGCGTAGACGACGTCCTTTCCGCGCCGCTCCTCTGAGAGGGGACAGTAGAAGCAGTCCCTCTCGCAGACCCCGGTGACGAACAAGACCAATGACGCCCCCTGGCGGCAGATCCGGCATCCCGGCGAGAGGTAGCTTTCGAAAGAGCCCGTGAACTCCGACTCCCATTCGGTCATTTTCCGCGCTAAGAGCCCCTTCCTCTGTTAAATAGGTTTGTAGCGGCCTTCTGGTCCTCTCCAGGGAGTGGGAGAAGTTCTGCTCTGGATATCCTCGGGGTTAGAGGCAGATAGGCCTGCCAGAAAATTGGCGGAGAAGATGGAGGCTCGATGTAGAAGAAGGGGGCTGGGACGGCTACATCCCGCCGCCCATCATGGGGCCGAACTGCTTCATCATCCGCTTCATCCCCTTCTTGTTCATCCCCCGCATCCCCTTGAGGGCCTTCTGCATCGCCTTGTGGGACTTCAAGAGCTCCCGCACCAGCTCCGGCTGAGTTCCACTGCCCCGGGAGATCCGCTTGATCCGAGAGGCGGTTATGATCTTGGGGTCCTCCAGTTCGGCCTCGGTCATGGAGGACATGATCACCCTGTACTTGTCGAGCCGGTCCTTTGTCACCTGGTACTCCTGGTCGGAGATGTCAAGCCCCATCCCGCCCAGGGGGAGCATCTGCATGATCTGCTTGAGGGGGCCCATCTTGTTGATCGCCTCCATCTGCTTGCACATGTCCTTGAGGGTGAACTTGCCCCGGATCAGGGCCTCGACGTCCACCTCCTCCTCCATCTTCGTCTCCTGGGCCCGCTCGATGAGGGTCTTGATATCGCCCATCCCCAGAAGACGGGATATGAACCGGTCGGCCTCAAACCGCTCCAGGTCGCTCGGGGTCTCGCCGACCCCGATGAAGGCGACCGAGGAGTTGGTCTCGGCGACGGCGGACATGGCGCCGCCCCCCTTGGCGGTACCGTCGAGCTTGGTGATGATGACCCCGGTGATCCCCACCGCCCGGTCGAAGGCCTTGGCCTGCTCGCTCGCCTGCTGGCCCAGGGCGGCGTCCATAACCAGGAGCTTGTGGTCGGCGTGGACCACGGCGTCGATATCCATCATCTCCTGGATCAGGTCGTCCTCCAGAGCGTGCCTCCCGGCGGTGTCCACGATCGCAACGTCGTACTTCTTCGCCGCTTCAAGCCCTTTCCTGGCCACGGCCGGAGCGTCGGGGTTTCCCTTCTCGCCGTAGAAGAAGACCCCCTGCTTCTCGCAGAGGGCCTTCAGCTGGTCGTAGGCTCCAGCCCGAAAGGTGTCGGCGCAGACCACGGCGGACCGCAGCCCCTTCCTCTGGAAGAAGGTGGCCAGCTTAGCCGCGGTGGTGGTCTTGCCGCTCCCCTGAAGGCCGACCAGCATGACCGTCTGCCTCTCCAGGGAGACGGGAGAGCTCTTGCCGACCAGGTTCAAGAGCTCCTGGTAGACGATGTTGATGACGTGCTCTCGCGGGTTCATCCCGGGGGCGGGCTTCTCGGAGAGGGCGCGGTCCCGGATCCGGTTGGAGAGGTTCATCACCAGCTTGACGTTGACGTCCGCCTGGAGGAGGGCCCGCTGGATCTCCCGCACCGCCTCGTCGACGACCTGCTTATCTATCCTGCTCGCGGAGGCGATCTTCTTCAGCGCTCCCCTCAGCGATCCACCAAGGCTATCCAGAACCATGAAGACCAAACATCCGTATCGCTTTGTTGAGAAGTTACGTCCCGACCGGGACTCGAACCCGGGTCTGAGGCTCTCTGCGCGATAACCCTAAGCTCCGCAGGCCTCTAGGATATCCACTACCCTATCGGGACACGGTTGCCGGGTAGGACGGTTATGGTAATTAAGCCTGTTGATTACCGTCCCCTGACGGCCTGGAAGGTCCTTATCGCCCTCAAGAACTCGACCCTTCCGAACTGCGGCCAGAAGGGCGCGCAGAAGTGGACGGGACAGCAGCTCCCGTTCGCCTGCCAGGGGAGGAAGTTTGATGTCCTGACCTCGCCACCGGTCCTTATTATCAGGTCCACCTCGGGGAGAGGATCGCCCCCCGCAGGGTAGAGGTGGGATGCCACCACATCCTCATCCAGGTCTTCGGGGTCGAGCTGACCCTCTCTCACCTCCGCGGCCAGGGATCTCGCCGCGTCGGCGAGCTCGCTCTTTCCGCCGTAGGCGAGGGCCAGGTTGAAGTGCATACCGTCGTATCCCCGGGTTGCGGCCTCCACCTCTCCGATCGCCTCCTGCAGCCGGCGCGGCAGTAGGCCGATCCTGCCGATAGCCCTCACCCGGATCCGGTTTTTGTGAACCTTCTCCGAGACCGCCAGCTCCCGAAGCTTCCGCTCAATCAGCTCGAAGAGGTACTCCTTCTCGGCCTCGTCCCGGTCGAAGTTCTCGGTGGAGAAGGTGTAGACTGAGAGATGTCTTATCCCCAGCGCCAGACACCAGTCGGCCACCATCTCCGTCGTCTCGGCGCCCCGGCTATGGCCGTCGAAGCTGGAGACGCCCCTCATCCTGGCGTACCTGCGGTTCCCGTCCTGGATGATGGCGACATGCTCGGGAACCCCGCCCCTCAACGTCTCTATCTCCAGGACCCTCTCGTAAAGGGTTCGCAGGGGTCCGAGCGACAATGAGGCCAAGAGCGATCGGCACAAGTCCATCTCCATCACCTTATCGAGTTACCATTTAAAAGGTCTTCTCCGGAAGGCCTCTTCGGCCCTTCGGCTCGGGCCTGAGCGGAGGAAAAAATACTAATACGCATGACGTCGTGCAGGGGCTGAGGGCCCGTGGTCTAGGTGGTTATGACATCGCCTTCACACGGCGGGGATCACGCGTTCGAATCGCGTCGGGCCCATCAACCTATTTTGGTCACAACCTTTAATTATCATACCCGGCAATTAGAAATGCTGAATGAACTTCAGGTTATCTGCTCCCAGATGTCGGATTTGATGCTTGATTCGTTCTCCAGAGGTGATAAGCTGGCAAATTATGCAAGTACAAAAAGGAAGAGGAATGCACAAGGTCCGGAGGTAGTAACGCGAGTCCGCCTCCCGCGAGCGTATGATAGAGAGATATTCGGATTCGTGGAGACGCTCCTCGGCTCAAACAGGCTGAAGGTGAGGTGCCTCGACGGCAAAGAGAGGATGGCCAGAATACCCGGCAAGATGAAGAAGAGGATCTGGATCCGGGAAGGCGACGTCGTCATCGTGGTCCCCTGGGACTTTCAGGACGAGAAGGCCGACGTCGTATGGAGGTACACCGGACCTCAGGTTGATTACCTCGTGCGTAAGGGTTTCCTCAAAAGGTAGGCATGACCGAGGAATCCAAGCAGCAGAGAGAGTTCGAGGCGAAGATAGACCTGATGCGGGAGCGAATCAAAGATTCTGACGACCTGAAGGTACAAGACGAGGTCTTCGACCGGCGCGCTCTGATGGACCTGTACGCCCTCGCGAGCAAGGGCGTGATCGCCTCCCTCGGCGGCGCCGTCAGCACCGGCAAGGAAGCGAACATATTCCGCGCCAAAGGAGATGACGATAAGGACCTCGCCGTCAAGATTTACCGCATTAATACAAGCAACTTCAAGGCGATGCAAAATTACCTCCTCGGTGACCCCCGGTTCGGCAGCATCAAGGGGACGAAGAGGGCGATCATCACCGCCTGGACGAGAAAGGAGTTTAGAAACCTCCGGCGGGCCGAAGAGGTGGGGGTGAAGGTCCCTCACGCCATCGCCATGAGGGAGAACATCCTGGTCATGGAGATGGTGGGCACGGGCAGATCGCCGGCGCCCCAGCTGAAAGATGTAAGGCTGGAGGCGAGAGAGGCGGAGCGGGCGTTCGAGAAGATCACAGAGTACGTATCTCTCCTCTACAACAGGGCGAACCTCGTCCATGCCGACCTGAGCGAGTTCAACATCCTCTACCACGACGGAGAGCCGGTGATCATCGATATGGGCCAGTCGGTGACCCGAGAACACCCCATGGCCAGGAGCTTTCTGGAGAGGGACATATCAAACCTCGCCCGTCACTTCGGCAAGAAGTATGCCGTCGGCTCAGAGGAGGCCATCAAGGAGAAGATCAGAGCCGGAAAGGACGGCTGACTTTTTCTATAATCGAAGCTATCAATAAATAAACGCTTACGCGGAGGCTGATACTTTTGCATATCAAGATTCCAGCAGATCGGATAGGGGTTCTGGTAGGTCCTTCGGGATCGGTGAAGAGCACCCTCGAAGAGAAGACCGGCGCGACGCTTGATATAGACAGCGATACCGGCGCAGTCGAGATCATCGCTGGAGAGGAGGACCCGATCATGGCGATGCGCCTCGCCGAGGTCGTCCGGGCGATAGCTCGGGGCTTCTCTCCTGAAAGAGCTTATTCGCTTCTGGAAGAAGAGATGCTTATGCTGGACGTCATAGACCTCTCTCGGATCTGCAACACCAAAAGCGACATGGCCCGGATAAAAGGAAGGATAATCGGCAAAGACGGCAGGACGAGAGAGATCACCGAGAAGCTGACCGGAGTCGGGATCTCCGTCTACGGCAAGACCGTCGGAATCATCGGCTATCCCGAACAGATCCGGATCGCAAGAGCCGCCATCGAGATGCTGATAGACGGAGCGCCCCACGGCGCTGTCTACGGCTACTTGGAGAAGAAGAACCAGGAGCTGGTCAGTTCCAGCATCGACGAGCTCTGATCAATCCAGGGTGACCCTATCCTCCCCAACGTAGACGTTCATCCTCATCTTTCGGGCGAAGCCCACCAGAGTCATCTCCCTCCTCTCCGCCATCTCCACGGCGAGGGTGGTGACCGCCCCCTTGGAGGCGATGAGGGGGATGCCGAACCTGGAGGCCTTATCGATGGTGGCGCTCGTTATCCTGCCGGAGGTGACGGCGTAGCAGCTCGCAAGGTCCAGCCCTCGGAGGACGCCCCAGCCGAAGATCTTGTCCAGGGTGTTGAGGCGGCCTACGTCCTCGGCGGTCGCCAGGATCGACGTTCCCCGACAGAGGGAGGAGGTATGGGTTCCGCCCGTCCTCCTGTAGAGGTCCGAGTCGAGGGTGAGGGCGAGGTTTCTGAGGATCGCATCGGCCCGGACGGTTCCGGCTGCGTCGCCCGCCCTCCTCGCCGCCCCCACCCCGAGCCCCTTCTCAGACCGGGGATCGACCTCTGCCCAGGCCTTCTGGCCTTCGATCAAGAGGGACCTGATCTCGCACCCCTCCTCGATAATCCCCCGATACCGGAGGTGGCCTGCCACAAACTCCACCTCCATGGACGGAGTGATCGTCGCCTTTGCCAAGAGGTCGCCGTTGGCGAAGATCTCGAGCTCTACCTCTCGGGGAAGATGCTCCTCGATCTCGGAGATCTCGCCTCCCTCGATCCTCAGCGTCTTGAGGTCCCGGTGCTTCACGACCGCAGATCAGCCATGAGATTATATATGCCTTATCAGAATCTGAGCGACTTCATCGAATTCGAATATCGGAGGACGAACCGTTGTCATTAAACATGGAGCTGACCCTCTACGACTGGTTTCTGATCGCGATCCTGGCCCTGAACCTCCACTGGATCCTGGCCAAAAGGCTGAGCCGAATCCAGAGCTTGAGGGGGCTCAGCCTTGGAAACTGGGGTCCTGTGATCATGATCAGGACGACGAGGTGGCTCTCCCTCATCGACCGGCTCAGCAGACCGAGGAGGCTCTGGAAGCTCTCGATCACCGCCGGGATTCCTCTCGTAGTCCTGGGGATGTTCTCCTTTCTCGCCTTCTTCCTTCTGATGACCTTCGCCGTTATGAGGTCGCCTCCGGAGCCCTCCGTCTACACCGCTCCACGGAACGTCCTTCTGATCCCGGGGATAAACCAGTTCATACCCCTCTGGTGGGGCTGGGTCGCCCTCTTCGTTACCATGGCGGTCCATGAGTTCAGTCACGGGATCCTCTGCAGGGCCGAGGGGATCAGGGTCAAGTCGATGGGGATCGCCCTCCTCGCGGCCCCGGTGGCCGCCTTCGTCGAGCCTGACGAGGAGGAGCTCTTCGGCTCCGAAGACAAAAAGGCGAAGGCGTCCCGGGCTGCTCGGGTCCGTATCCTCTCCGCAGGGGTCATAGCGAACTTCGTCGTGGCGGCCGTGGCTCTGGCCCTCTTCTTCGGGCCGGTGATCGGGGCCATCGCCCCCGTGGATAGGGTGGTGGTGGTGGACGTGGCTCCGGGCTCCGATGCCGATATGACGGGATTTGAGCGGCAGATGATCCTTCTTGAAGCCGACGGCGTGCAGATCGGAAGTATTGAAGATCTGATGGCAGAAGAAGGGGCTCCGAAGAGCCTCAGCCTCCTCTGGGGCGAGGAGGTCGTCGAGCTGGGCGTCGATGGACCCCTCCGGCGGGGGGTCGTCGTCTCCTACGTCTTCGAGGGTTCAGCGGCCGAGGAGGCGGGGATGGCCTCGGGGATCACCATCTCCGAGATCGACGGCGTCCCGACCCCGGACTGGGAGTCTTTCAGGTCTTATATGAACACCACCCGCAGGGGTCAGACGGTGGTCATCGGGACGAACCGGGGCGAGCACGTCGCCAATCTCACCGCCAACCCCGACGGATCGGGGACGGGGTTTTTGGGGGTCGGCTTCTCCGAGGTCTCGGCTAACGCCGTCTACCTGGATGGCGTCACCTTTCAGGAGTTTCCGGCGGGGCCCTTCCTCGCAGCCCTCCGGGAGATGCCCCGGTCCGGCCTCTTTGGGATGATCTCCCTCATGGGCCTCCCCTTCTCCGGGATCCCCGGCTTCACCGAGATGGGCTTTCCGGGCTTCTCGGGCTGGATCAACCAGCTCTTCGAGCCCGCGGGCTGGGCCGAGCCCCTGGGCGGCAAAATCTTCTGGATCGCGAACTTCCTCTTCTGGGTCGGGCTGATAAACCTCTACGCCGGCCTCTTCAACTGCCTTCCCGCGGTCCCCCTGGACGGAGGACATATATTTCGAGATCTGCTGCACATGGGGTTTGCGGCGGTCTTCAAGAGCGAGGCGAGGGCGGAGAGGATGACGAGGGCCGTGGTGGCGCTGATGGCCTGGCTGATCTTCTCGTCTCTCATCTTCATCATCGTCGCCCCCTACCTCGCCCACGGCTTTGGAGGCTAGCTTATTCAGCAGAAGAGAGGGGGAGCTTTCTAGCCCGACGGCTCCATCTCCAGCAGACGGGCTGCGGCGTAGGCTGGAAATACTTCCGAAACCCCAGAGCCGTACCTTTCTGAGAGGCGAACGCATTCGAGGTCGAGGTTGCGGGCGGCCTCCTCGATCATCCCCTCCCCGATCCCGGCGGCGACGACGAGGTGGAGGGTGTGCCGCTCCGCCGCTCTGCAGATCCCCTCTGTCAGCAGCCTCGACTGGCAGGATCTCGCCTGGCGGGCGATCTCGGCTGCGCCGTCGGAGCCGATCTCCTCGAGGTCTGCGCAGACCGCCCTCGCGAGCCGTCTCAGTGCGGAGATCCGATCTCTTCCGCCGCCATCGGGGGGCTCGACGGAGTAGTCGTCCTCGGCGATCTCGCCGAGGGCGAGGTGGGCGTCGGCGGCGATGGCGAATAACTCTGAGGAGAGGGGGACCCTCCTTCCCCCGATCTCCACCCCTCTCAGAAGGACGGCCAGATTCGTCCTCAGAAGGCCGGAGTAGATCAGCTCGCCGTTTGCCAGCCGCTCGAAGTCGGTTTTGGCGGCCTTTGGTCCGGACTTTATCGGTATAAGGTCTGTCGTCGTCGAGCCCATGTCCACGAAGAGGCAGTCTCCGATCTCCTCGGAGACCAGATGGGCTGAGGCGGACCAGTTGGCGGCGGCGAGGTCGCCGATTTCAGTCCACCCGAAGCCGTCGACGCCCCAGAACTTGATGGGGCAGGAGAAGGACCCCTCGACCGCATCCTTGATGGAGAGGATCCCGGTCCTTTTATTCGAGAAGCAGTCCGCCAGCTCGCCGGTCATGACCACGGCGAGGGCCTCGGGCTCCGCCTGCCGGGAGAGTCGGCGGAGGAGGGGCACCAGGCGCGCCCCCTTCCAGAGGGGCAGGTAATCGATTCTGGTGAAGGAACCGTCGGAGCTGGCGGCTTTGGTGTTGGCTCCCCCGATGTCGAGGCCGAGGATCATAACCGTCGAGGACCCGATATACCATAAAAGCTTTAGTCTAATTGGCCGTCATTACGCACCTAGCTTTTGGAGAGATGATCATGGCTGCCAAGGAGAAGTATCCCGAGCCCACCTATCTGGAGTATGGATTTGGTGAGCTGGAACATGACGTCATCAAGAAGGAGCTCTGCTGTTACTGCGGAAACTGCATCGCCTTCTGCCCCAAGATCGATAAAGAGGGGAACAGACCCGAGCTCGTAGACTACGACCCCCTCTGCGGCCTATGCTACGCCTACTGTCCGAGGACGATGCTGGACATGCCGCGGATGACAGAGAGGATCTTCGGGAGAGAGAGGAAGGAGGACGAGCCCCTGGGGGTCTACAGGAAGGCCGCCTCCGCCCGGATCGCCAAGTCGGGCGTCAGGGTCCAGGACGGTGGGGTGGCCACCGCCCTCCTGATAAAGGCGCTGGAGTCCGGGGTCATCGACTGCGCCGTCGTCACCGATAAGGACGATCAATGGAGGGGCGTCCCCAGGATCGCAACGACGGCCGAGGAGATAGCCGCCTCCGCCGGGACGAAGTACACCATCACCCCCAGCATCACCGGGGTCCAGATGGCCATGGACCAGGGCTTCAAGAAGATCGGCTTCGTCGGGACCCCCTGCCAGATCCAGGCCCTTCGGAAGGTCCAGCTCCTGGAGGAGCCCTACGCGTTCGGCCAGGACAAGATAGCCCTTCTGGTGGGCCTCTTCTGCATGGAGAACTTCGAGTACGAGAGGCTATTCCCGAACCTGGTCCAGGGCTCTTTCGGGCTAAAGGCCGAGGAGGTCGATAAGTTCGAGATCCAGAAGGGGATGTTCAGGGTCATCTCCGGCGACAAGGTGAAGGAGGTCCCCCTGGAGGAGACCGACGATTACGTCTGGAAGGGGTGTGGCCCCTGCTTCGACTTCGCCGCGGAGCTGGCCGACGTATCCGTCGGGTCCGTGGGCTCGAAGGCTGGCTGGTCGACGGTCCTCGCCAGAACCGATGTCGGCGCTCAGGTCTATGAGGAGGCCCTCAAGGCGGGAGCCATCGAGGAGAAGGCGATCTCCGAGAAGGGGCTCGCCCTCGCCGGGAGGCTGGCCAAGGGGAAGGAGGAGCGGTTCAACACCAAGACCGCGGAGCTCCTCGGACGGGGCGTTCCCGTGAACATCCGGAGATGAAGAGAAGAAAACGAAGAGGGCCCGAAAAATGACGGGCTTGAAATCGAGATCTGAGAGAAGTGCAGAACCGATAGACCTGGATGATATCCCATGTTGTCAGTGGGGCTCGCAGGAAAGCCTAACGCCGGCAAGTCCACCTTCTTCAAGGCGGCGACCCTTGCCGAGGTGGAGATAGCAAACTACCCCTTCACCACCATCGATGCAAACCACGGGGTATCCGCGGTGAGGGTGCCCTGTCCATGCAAGGAGACGGGGACCGAGTGCGGCAGGTGCAGGGACGGGGTGAGATACGTCCCCGTGGAGCTGATCGACGTGGCCGGGCTCGTCCCCGACGCCCACCTGGGTAAGGGCCTGGGAAACGAGTTTCTGGACAGCCTCCGGGTCGCCGAAGCCGTCATACACGTCCTGGACGCCTCCGGCTCGGCGGACGCGGAGGGAAACCCCGTGGGGGTCGGAAACTACGACCCCGAAAAGGACGTCCTCTTCCTCAAGCACGAGATCGGGATGTGGCTCTTCGGCATCCTCAACCGAAACTGGGAGAGGCTGATGAGGCGGGTCCGGGCCGAGGGGATCAAGATCGAGCCCCTCATCTCCGAGCAGCTCGCAGGAGCCGGGGTCAGCGACAACCACGTCCGTTGGGCCCTCTCGACGATGAAGGGCGATCCGACGAAGTGGGGCGAAGAGGAGATGAAGAGGTTCGCGGAGCTCCTCCGGGACGCCTCCAAGCCCATGATCATCGCCGCGAACAAGGTGGATGTTGCGCCCCCCGAGTTCGTCGCCCGCCTGAAGGCCTTAGACGAGATCGTGGTCCCCACCAGCGCCGCGGCCGAGGTGGCCCTGAGGATGGCGGACAAGAGCGGCGCCATAAAGTACAGGCCGGGCGATGCGGACTTCGAGCTGGTAAAAGACCTCTCTGCCCCCCAGAAGGCTGGCCTCGAAAAGATTCGGGCGATCCTGAAGGCGACCGGCGGGACCGGGGTCCAGGAGTGCATCGACCGGGCGGTCTTCGAGCTTCTCGATTACATACCCGTCTTCCCGGTGGAGGACGAGGGGAAGTGGACCGACCGGAACGGTGTCGTCCTGCCGGACGCCTACCTGATGAAGAAGGGCTCGACGACCAAAGACCTCGCCTACCGGATTCATACCGACATCGGGGACAGCTTCCTCTTCGCCCTGGACGGGAGGAGCAAGAGGAGGCTGGGGGAGAAGCACGAGCTCTCGGCCGGGGACGTGATCAAGATAGTCTCGACGAAGTGAAGGGGGGCGGAGGGGCGGGCCATCTTCAGCCCAGTGCCTCTCAGAGCTTAGTCAGGATTGCGAGACAGGCTTGATCTCAGTATCTGCTGAGTATTGAGCTCCCGTCGTTTCCACGCCGCCAGGACTGTCGTAATGCCTTCATGAATAGACAGACTAGAGAAGATAAACGACCGCGGAGCTGAGCAGATGATTGAGATCTCAAAGATCCAGATGGCAGCCGTCGCGATCCTGGCGGCGCTTCTACTCTGGACCCTTTATGGAGCGTTCGTCTCCATGAGCGTAAAAGAGCCCCCCTACCAGGTCATCGAGACCCTAGAGAACGATGTCGAGATCAGAGAGTACTCCAACCAGATCTGGGCTGTGACCCTCGCAGAAGACGAGAACCAAGGGTTTGGCCGCCTCTTCGGCTACATCACCGGCGCCAACGAGGAGGAGAAGAAGATCGAGATGACAGCCCCCGTCGTAACCTGGGAGGAAGATGGGGAGATGTTTATGGCCTTCGTCATGCCCGAAGACTTCAACCTGGAGGGGACACCCCGGCCCCTGGACGAGAAGGTGAAGATCGAGCTGGTGAAGGAGAGGAGGATGGCGGTAATCGCCTTCTCAGGATACGCCACTGAGGATAGCCGAAAAAGACACCTCAAGATCCTCGAAGAGACCCTTGAGGCTCAGGGGATAGAAACCATTGGCGATCCGGTCCTCATGCAGTACAACGACCCCTGGGCTCCCCCCTTCATGCGCCGAAACGAGGTGGGGCTGGAGGTTGGCCTCTGATCGAATCCACCCGAAAATTCGAAATTGAAATTTGTGGTTGAGGAGGCTGAAGATCGGGGTCAGGGCTTCTTCAGCCCGCCCTTAAGATTTCCCACCGCCGAGAAGGCCGACTTGGCCGTGGAGACGATCTGGTCGTAGAGGAAGACGCCGAAGATGCCGATCAACATGGCCAAGACCACAATTCCGATCAGGACTGCTATCACCAAGCTTATCAGAGACAACTATTTTTCACCTCTTCGAGATTTCACTCTCTCTGCTGCCTGCGGACAGATCCGGATCGAAGGGCTTGATCTTTACAATGCACGTAAACTTGATCATAAACCCGGAAATCTCAGCTCTTTAGGCCACAGGCGCAGTAGTTATTCAGCTTACCCTATGAGCTCATCCGATAAAAAGGTTTGACGGGATGAGACTTCACCCAGGTGGAGGCTTGGAAGGCGATGATCTCTGGAATAATGAAAGATCAACGGACATTTTCAGACATTCGCTCCGAAGGAAAAGACGTGATATGCATATTCGATAATTTGTCGGCATGATTGCTTGCAGCACTCGGGGTTGAGACTTGAGGTAATTTGTCCAAATATTCTCAAATAACTACAACAAATGAAATCATACGGTTCAATGGAAAGCATTATATGTAATAATGACCCAAAAAGCTGGACGTAAACAACGGAGTGGAGGTAAAGTAAATGATGAAAAAAGCTTTCATAGCTTTAATCTTCGTCTCGATGCTGTCGATCGGAATGTCCGCAGCAGAGGACGAAGAGATGATGACGATCGTAGAGACAGCCGCAGAGGAGAACTTCAGCACCCTGGTGACTGCAGTGGATGCTGCAGGACTTACAGAGACCCTCAACGGTGAAGGGCCCTTCACCGTCTTCGCCCCCACCGACGAGGCCTTCGCCGGCGTAGATATCGACATGAACGACACCGACTCCCTGGCAGATATTCTCAAGTACCACGTCGCCTCCGGCGAGTACATGGAGGCGGACGTCGTGAACATGACCGAGATCGAGACCCTCGAGGGCGGAGAGCTCAGCGTTGAGGTAACCGACGCGGGCGTGATGGTCGGCGGCGCCAACGTTACGGCGACCGATATCGTCTGCAGTAACGGTGTAATCCACGTCATCGACGCCGTCCTGATGCCCCTCGATGAGGAGCTGACCATGGAGGTCGAGGAGACCGTCGAAGAAGTGGTCGGTGAGATTCAAGATATAGGCGACGATAACGACACCGGCCTCATCTGAGGACGGATTTTTAGAATCGTCCAAAGGGGCGGCTCGAGTCAGAGGAACTCGCAGCCCGCCTCCAAAATCCATTTTTCGATATCATCTTCTCCATCGGGTCGGGCCAGCCTTGCCATCCTCGATCGCCAGGATCACCAAAAACCCGATATATGACCTTAATCATGCGATCGCCAAAGGCGATAAAATTATGTTGATCGGAATCGATGTCGGCGGAACCACTACAGACGCGGTTCTAATAGATGAAGGAAAGACGATAAACACGTCGAAAGTCCCGACCGACCACGACCATCTCCTGGAGTGCCTGATGAGCGCCCTCGACGAGATCGTTCGGGACGTCTCGCCGAAGAAGATCGAGCGGGTAGTTCTCAGCACCACCCTCATAACAAACCTCATCGCCGAGGGGAAGACCGATCCCGTGGCCCTGATCATAGAGCCCGGGCCCGGGATGAACCCCGAAGGCTACAACCTGGGAGACGAGGTCCACATCGTACGGGGGGCCATCGACTACCGGGGAAGAGAGATCCAGGCCCTGGATGAAGGCCAGGTCCAGAGCGCGGCAGCGGAGATCTCTCGACGGGGCCGAGGGAAGGTGGCGGTGGTGAGCAAGTTCGGGCAGAGAAACCACTCCCACGAAGAGAGGATGCGAGAGATCGTCCTCTCGGCGAACCCCGGGATCCAGGTGGAGATGGGCCATCAGGCCTCGGGACGGCTGAACTTTCCAAGAAGGGCGGCGACGACGATGCTGAAGGTCGCAGCTCAGGACAGATATAGAGAATTTGCAAGAGATGTAGCCGAGGCAGTCTCCAAGAGGAAGATAGAGGCACCCATCTACATCCTAAAGGCCGACGGCGGAACGCTGCCCCTCGCGACCTCCGTCGAGCATCCGGTCGAGACGATCTTCTCGGGGCCCGCCGCCAGCACCATGGGCGTTCTGGCCCTCACCCCGCCGGGCCAGACCTCCGTAGTCGTCGATATCGGCGGGACGACGACAGACCTCGCCCTGATCCTGGACGGGGTTCCCCTGATGTCGTCGGAGGGCGCCAAGGTGAACAGCTACCTCACCCACATCAGGGCCTTCGCCATAAAGTCCGTGGCTCTGGGGGGCGATAGCAGGGTGAGAGGCGACGGCGACGAGGTCACCCTCGGGCCGGAGCGCGCGGGTCCCGCCCGCTGCCTCGGAGGAGCCGAGCCGACCCCCACCGACGCCTTGAGGCTTTTGAACATGATCTCCATCGGCGAGCGGACCCTCGCTGAGAAGGCGATGGTGGATCTGGGGCGAGACCTCGGCTGCTCTGCGGGCGAGGCAGCCCAGATGGTGGTGGACGCGGCCGTCGAGAAGCTGTTATCGGAGATCGAAGCGATGTTCCTAGCCTGGGAGCTGGAGCCGGCCTATAGAGTCTGGGAGATCCTCCAGAAGGAGAAGATCAGGCCCCAGAACGTCGTCGGGGTCGGCGGCGGGTCCCTGGGGCTCGTCCCCCTGGTGGCGGAGAGGCTCGGCGCCAAAGGAATCATCCCCGAGAACGCCACCGTCGCCAACGCCATAGGCGCCGCCGTGGCCAGACCCACCCTGACCCTCACCTTCAGGGCCGATACCGAACGGGGCTTTTACACCGTCGCCGAGGACGGGACGACCGGAGAGATCAGAGATCGAAAGTTCGGCCAGAAGGAGGCGGAGGCTATGGCAAAGAGGCTGATAGGCGAGCTGGCCGAGAGGATGGGGATAAAGGAGTACGCCTCGGAGGCGATAGTGACCCACAGCGAGGTCTTCAACATGGTCCGGGGCTGGTCCACCAGCGGCCGGATCCTGGACGTCAGCATGCAGATTCCCGCGGGGCTCATCCCCGAGTGGACGGGAGGTGGAAGACTATGAAGAATCCGAGAGAGGAGAGCAGGAAGCGGGCGCGGAAGATGGGGCTGATATTCTTCCCCGCCTTCGACTGGGCGATAACCCCCACCCACCCCGAGAGGGAGGAGAGGCTTCTTTACACCAAAGACCAGATCTTCGAGGAGGGGCTGATGGACCTCCCGGAGGTCGAGGAGTACAAGCCCCGCCTCGCGGAGCTGAAAGACATCGCCAGGGTCCACTTCTGCATACCCTCCGTCGAGTCCCAGGTCACCGAGGCCCACCTCATCGCCGCAGGGTCCACCCTCGTCCTCGCCGACGCCTACATGAAGGGGGATATCACCAACGCCTTCGCCCTGGTCAGGCCGCCGGGCCACCACTCCATGAGGGTCGCCCACGGGAACCGCGGATTCTGCAACGTCAACAACGAGGCGATCATGGTCGAATATATCCGCCGAAAGTACGGCCTCCGGCGGGTGGCGATCATCGATACCGACGTCCATCACGGCGACGGGACCCAAGAGATCTTCTACCACGACCCCGACGTCCTCTTCATATCCTTCCACCAGGACGGAAGAACCCTCTATCCGGGGTCGGGGTTCGTCGACGAGCAGGGCGGCCCCAAGGCGATGGGAAGGACGATCAACATACCCCTCCCGCCCGAGACCCCCGACCAGGGGATTCATTACGTTCTGGAGGAGCTGGTCCTTCCGATCCTGAAGGACTTCCGGCCTCAGCTCGTGGTCAACTCCGCAGGCCAGGACAACCACTACACCGACCCCCTGGCCAACATGCGGTTCTCGGCCCAGGGTTATGCGAAGCTGAACGAGATGCTGGCCCCGGACATCGCGGTTTTGGAAGGAGGGTACGCCATCGAGACGGCCCTCCCGTACGTCAACTGCGGGATCATCCTGGCCATGGCCGGCCTCGACTACTCGAACGTGCGGGAGCCGGACTACCATCCCGGAAGGTTTGCGATGACGAGGGCTATGGAGGCGAATATCGAGGGAACCGTCGAGTACCTCCAGGGGATCTGGGAGGCGAGAGACGAATTGACGGCAAAAGCCGTCGAGAGGGCAGGGCCCTTCTTCCGCAGGCACAAGAACATCTTCTACGATACCGACGGGATCCGGGAGAAGCAGACCGAGTCGGTGAAGATGTGTCCCGACAAGAATTGCCCCGGCTACATGACCATCGATACCGACGCCGTCAGGGGCTACGGGTCGTCTGATAGCGGGTTTGGCGTCTTCGTGCCCCTATTCGCCTGCAAGCGCTGTCGCGAGGAGGCGAGGGAGGAGTATGAGGCCCACAAGACCGACTCCCGGTACAACTACGTCTACCTCCAGGACAAGAACTCGGACGACTTCCGGCTCTACAGCACCAGGATGCATAACGAGAGGGTCTACTGAATCTGTGGCCTTGTGGCCAGGGAAGATCACGTCGGAGGCAGGTGGTCAGTATGGATGGAGAGTATGGAGAGATGAGGGAGATCCGGATCGCCTCCTGGTGGCGGAGGCTCGGAGCCTGGCTGATCGACATCATCCTGGTGGGGATACTGTGGGACCTTCTGGCAGGCATTGCCGGGCCGTTCCACTTCTTCGGCTTCGGACCCATGCACGGCCCCTTCTTTCAGCACTGGTTCGTCGACCTCGGCTCCGACGACGCCATCGTCCTCTTCGTCTACTGGACGCTCCTGGAGGGGTACCGGGGCCGGTCCCTGGGTAAGATGGCCCTGGGCCTGAAGGTGACCAACATGAGGGGCGATGAGATCGACCTCCCTCGGGCCGCCATCGAGAGCTTCGGCAAGGCCTTCCTTCTGCCCCTGGACTGCCTCATCGGTTGGATTGCCATGCCCGGATCGGGCCAGAGGCTCTTCAACCGGCTCTCGGAGACGATCGTCGTCGTGGTCGATGAGGCGGCGCCGGAGGGGGTCCGCTACGTGAGGCCGGAGTAGCGGGTCTACTCTCCAGGAGGGCGAGGCGGGCAGCTCGGCGAACCCCAGCGAATCAGTTATGCAGAATGAGCTGAGCCATACAGCTAGGGCGTCTTCCCCAGAAGGCCCTCAGGCCCCTACTTATTATCTGGCGGCCGCGAATAGACCTCGCCCCTGAAGTCCAGCTTCAGAAGCAGGACGAGCCTTTCCTCTTCCTCCACCTGGTAGACGAGCCGAAAATCGCCGAACTTGACCCGAAAGCGGTTTGCATGGCCTTTGCACCGCTTGATGTCAAAATTCGCTTTATTGAGATGATCCCCGAAGATATGACCCGACCTTGCGAGAAAGGGGCCCTCGGCGAGCGGATCGATCAGCTCCTTAAGCCTCCTCTGATGAGCCTGAGGAAGAGCGGCGATCATCCTTTTTGCTCTTTTCGGATGTAAAAGAACCTCATAGCTCATAATCCGAGTTCTGCCTTGAGGCTCTTCCACGAAATGCCCTTCTCCCTCGTCTCTCGGGCCAGCCTGTCCAGCTCCTCAGCCTCAGATTCGCCAGCATCGACATCTCGAACCGAATCTCGCCTAATTATGATGCGATCCGGGCCAAAGAAGAGTCGGAGAAGCTGGGCGGTGCCGCCCAGCGTGGTGGCGAACTTTTGCAATTTAGAGCTTTCCTACCCTCGATCCCCTTCAAAAGAACCTCGCCAGTGTCGTCTGCCCCGCCCCCTGCGCCAGCTCCGAGAAAGGCCGCCAGTCGCGCGAGGGCGTCCGCAGCCTCGTCGCCATATCCGCCAGGGCCGCCTCCAGGGTCTCGAACTTTCGGGGCGGATTTCTCATGGCCTCCCTCGCAGCCTCCCGGACGACCCAGACCCCCAGGGGCGCCCAGTACTCCTCGGTGATCTCCCGGATCGCCAGGACGGAGGCCTGCCGCCTCATCTCGGCCAATCGTTCGAGGAGGGCGAGGCGGGCCGCGTAATACCCTCCGGAAAGACTGCTGTACCCCTTCTTCGGGCCGGGGCCCTCGCGGTCTGCGCCGATCCAAAGTCCATCGCCGGACCAGACAGACCTCGGGAGCCAGACCTCGATCAGCTCGTAGGTGAACGAGGCTGGGGCGAGGAGGACCTCGAAATGGTTTCCTAGCCTCTCACCGGAGAAGAGGAGGTACTCGTTTATGAGAGGATGGTCCCGGATCGCTTCGATGAGATGTTTTCCCGCGATGTCGTCGGAGGCGGTGATCGACCACCTCGTGGGGACGAGCTTTCTCTTTTTGCCCAGGAGCCCCAGGGATAGGAGCCTCGATATCCCGTCCACCTCGACCCCAGAGATGTAGAGCTCGCCGACGGCTCTGGCGGCCAGAAGGTCCGAGTCCTCGACGACCGCATCGACCTTCCGCGGGATCGAGGGGTTTGAGGTGATCTCCATCTCTTTGACCGACCCCGAGGGCCCCGTGGGCATCATGAAGCCGTCGAAGCGGAGGCGGCCCCGGGGGGGCTTTTCGAAGGTCACCTCCGTCCCCACCGGCATCGAGGACATGGCGATCTCCTGGGCCATCTCCAGGAGCCGACCGGGTTTTCGGGCGTCGGCGACCTCCACCTTCGATCCGGACCTCACCATCGACGATCGGAGGGAGACGATCTCCGCGACGTCCATCCTGGCCAGCTCCGCGGGCCTCAGGCAGAGGTCGAGACGATCTCCCACCTCCGCCGGGACCAGGGGGCCGGCGGAGACCCTGGGGTAGCCGAACCTCCCCACGAAGACCTCCGGGGGCGACGGCCCCTCTATCGTCGTTCCGAGCTTCGGAAGCTCTGATGCCGTCCGGAAGCTCCTCAGGATCGGGCAGACCGGCCTTCCGCAGAGCCCCCGCCCCTTGCAGCGAACGCACCGAGTCATCTCTCCAATCGAAAACGGCTTTTATAGGATATAGGCCTATCACCGGACCATGATGGAGATCAAGGGAGACCTCGTCCCGGCAGTCGTCCAGGACGCCCAGACCGGCGAGGTCCTGATGCTCGCCTACATGAACCGGGAGGCTCTGGCGAAGACCCTG
>NZ_JBNGCU010000033.1:0-18581 GCF_049974945.1 Methanocrinis sp.
AAGATAATTGATTGCCCAGATGACAAATGATCGAGACTTGGAATAACGATTTTTTCTCTATTCTTGATATGTAGTCTATAATTGCGTTCGTTTCGATAACCTAAACTCATAATAATTGATTCATCCTGAAGAATATTTTTAAGCAATGCTTCAACATTGTCTCGCCCTTGTCTTAATAGAAGCTTATCCTTTAAATTACTCGAAATTTTAACTTTATCTTCTGCAGGTTCGATATCTACCATGGAATCAAGAAACACATCAAGTGCCCATTTTTTATTTTCTTCTGCACAACTTTCAACGAAAATAGGTTTTCCAAGTTTTCCTGTAAACTGCGTCTCAAGTCGAAATGTCAAGTCGTCTTCCAAACTTTCGCGATTCAGCCAGTGTGGCATTTCTTTTCGACTCGAAGGGAAATAGCATATTGAAGATTTCTTAAATATATCTTCATAATCTTGTTTTTTATCTGACACCTTTTTCACATTTCCTTCCTTATTCCAAGATATATCCTTGAATCTCCCTCGCATTTTTTCTACGTATTCGCCGGGTTCTAAAGTTCCTGATTTATCTACGTAAGTGTAATTCGTTTCTCCATCGGAGAATTGGAGCAATCCAATTCCAAATTCTGAACTGATTTGCTGATTTATAGGACCTGTTAGCTTAAAAAATGGTTTTAGTATCTCATTTCTGGCTCCGATAACATCACTGTAAGCCCTTCGGGCGAACTCTATAAGAGCATCAGCGATGTAGGAAAGCAATATGCTTTTGCCAGATCCGTTCTTTCCGACTATAACGATAGGTTTTGGAAAGCTATTCTCGTTGACTGGTATAGATAAATCTAAGAACTTAATTGGCCCCACGTTCTCTATCAAGCACTCTGTAAGATACATTTTGATATTCCCCTCAGATTTATTATCTCTCAAATCTTAAACATCACGGTTGGTGCTAAAAAGATCTCCCGCGCCGCCAGCCACGACGGCGCAGCCTATCGCTTTTTCGCACCTTATCCCCGCTTCCCCGCCCGCTCCTTCATCGCCTCGACGAAGGCGAGGAAAGGAGGCGAGGGGCGGCCGGGCCTCGACTTCATCTCGGGATGGAACTGGGTGGAGAAGAAGAACGGGTGGCCGGGGATCTCGGCGATCTCCATCCGGTTCCTGTTCTTGCCGGAGAAGATCATCCCCTTCTCCTCGATTGCGGGGATGTACTCGGGGTTCACCTCGTAGCGGTGGCGGTGCCGCTCGATGATTCGGAGGGACCCGTAGATCTCCTCGGCGAGGGTTCCCTCCCGGAGCTCTGCCTCGTAGTTTCCAAGGCGCATCGTCGCCCCCATATCCTCGACCCCCTCCTGCTCGGGAAGGATGGTGATGACCGGGTGGGGGGTCTCCCCGAACTCCCCGGAGCTGGCATCGTCGAGGCCCAGGACGTGGCAGCAGAACTCGACGACCGCAAGCTGCATCCCAAAGCAGATCCCCAGATAGGGGATGCCGTTCTCCCGGGCGTACTTGATCGCCGCCATCTTGCCTTGGGTGCCGCGCGCGCCGAAGCCTCCGGGGACCAGGATACCGTCGAACTCGCTCAGGACGGCCTCCGGCGGGTTTTGCTCCAGATCCTCGGCGTCGATCCAGGATATCTTCGGCCAGGCTCCGGCCTCGATTCCCGCGTGCTTGAGCGCCTCCCGGATCGAGAGGTAGGTATCCTCCATGTGGGTCGTGCCTTGCGATCCGGCGGTGTACTTGCCCACGATCGCCATCTTGACGGAGGAGTCGATCGAGACCATCTTCTCGATCAGCTCCACCCAGTCGGTCCGATGCTCCAGAGGATAGAGCCGGAGCATCTTCATCAGGTAGAGAGGGGTCCTCTGCTCCTCCAGGAGGAGGGGGACTTTGTAGACGTCGTCGACGTCGTGGTTGCTGACCACACCCTCCACCGGAACGTCGCAGAATAGAGAGATCTTCGACTTCGTCTCGTCCCTCAGGGGCCGGGTGCAGCGGACGGCGACGATGTCGGGCTGAAGCCCAAGAGACCTCATCTCCTTGACGCTGTGCTGGGTCGGCTTGGTCTTCTGCTCGCCGTCGGTGGAGGTGGGGGCCAGGGTGACGTGGACGAAGGCGATGTTTCCCATCTCCTCGTTCCGCAGCTGCCTCATCGCCTCGATGAAGGGCATCCCCTCGATATCCCCCACCGTCCCCCCCACCTCGATGAGACAGACCTCGCAGCCGCTCTCCCGGGCGACCCGCCTGATCCTCTCCTTGATCTCGTTGGTGACGTGGGGGATGATCTGGACGGTCTTACCCAGGTACTCGCCACGCCTCTCCTTCTCGATGACGCTCTTGTAGACCTTCCCGGTGGTGATGTTGTGGTCGCGGGTCAGCTCCACGTCCAAAAATCGCTCGTAGTTTCCGAGGTCCAGGTCCACCTCGCCCCCGTCCTTGAGGACGAAGACCTCGCCGTGCTGGAAGGGGCTCATCAGCCCCGCGTCGATGTTTATGTAGGGGTCGATCTTGACGGCGGTGACCTTGTAGCCCCTCTCCATCAACATCCGACCGATGGAGGCGGCGGTGATCCCTTTGCCCAAGCCGCTCATCACCCCGCCGGTAACGACGATGTATCTCACGCTTATCACGTATCCGGGAAGGGCTTTCGTCCCTAGATAAGAGTGACGATCAGAACGAAAGGGAATTAGAAGAGAGGCCCTCAGCCTGGACTAAGAGGAGATCTCCTCTCGCAGGTCGGGAGGCAGCATATTCGGTATCCCGTCTTCGATGGGGTAGCACTCACCGCAGCTCTTGCAGCACAGTCTGCCGCTTTCGATCTCTCCATCCTTCTCCTCGAAGACCTCCAGGTCCAGATCGCCCTTGCAGATGGGGCAGGCCAGAATCTCCATCAGATCGCGCTTCATGCTCTTATCACCATATCGATCCGTTAAAAAAGTTAGCTTCAGCGGAAGAGGAGCCTTCGGGCGTTCTCGAAATAGATGAGCCTCTTCTCCCCATCCGAGAGGTCCATCTCCCCGACGAACTCGATCTCCTCCGCCTGGTCGGTCCAGGGGTAGTCGGTGCCGAAGAGGACCCGGTCGGCGCCGATCTCAGATATGATATCGCAGGCCTCCTCGCAGGTCAGGCTTGGCGAGATGTAGGCGGTGTCGAAGTAGACGTTCTCCCCGGCGGGGATGAGGTGCTCCCGGACCCCCGACCACATCTCCCACCCGCCCAGGTGCGCGAGGACTACGACGAGATCGGGATGCTGCGCCACCATCCGGGCGAAGCGGTCGGGGGTTCCGAAGAACTCGGGCAGATCCTCGGGGACCTTCCCCGCGTGAAGGAGGAGGACCATCCCCCGCTCTTCCACCGCCTGGTAGAGCCGGTCGCAGCGGGGGTCGTCGGGGTAGAACCTCTGCATGAAGGGGACGGCCTTCACCCCCTTCACCCCGGCCTCGACGAGCCGGTCCAGCTCCTCCTCCAGGTCAGGCTGGAAGGGGTGGATCGCCCCGAAGGGTACCAGGCCGTCTCCGTTGCCCGTGGCTGCGAGGAAGAAGTCGTTTGTCGGCGCCACGTGCTTGGGGAGCGGCGCGAGGGGCAGGATGATCGATTTTTCGACCCCAGCTTTCGCCATCGATTCGCGGAGGTCTGCGACCGTCCCCAGCCCCGGCACCCTCACCCCCATCCTCCTCTTGACGGAGGCGATGGCCTTGGGCGCCATCTCATCGGTGTATATGTGAGCGTGAAAGTCGATGACCACGGTCGAAAGAACCTCTCAAAATAGATAAAATTTCGCCCCGTTGGCGAGACCTAGATCATCCCCATCTCCGAGAGCCTCTCGGGTAGGTAGACCCTGGTCACGAAGTCGAGCCCCTTTCCTGCGAAGGCCTGCTGCTCAGCCTTCTTCGAGAGCTTGATCTGGAGCTGGATCTGCTCCTTCCAGTAGTCGGTCGCAAACCGGGGGTCAGATAGTTCGCTTCTCAAGGCCTGGAGGTCCTGGTCGGTGAGCTTGTCGGTCGATAGGTCGTAGTTTACGATGTCCGTCGGCTGGACCCCCAGAAACTGGGCAGACGGTGTGACCAGATAGTCGGAGAGGTGGGCGCTCTTGATGGCGCCGTAGGCGACGCTGGCGAAGATCCGATAAGACCAGGGGTCGCCGTCGGTGAAGACGAGGACGGGCAGGGACAGCTCCTCGTTCAGCCTCTTGATCAGCCGCCGGGTGGACCGCGCGGGCTGGCCCTTCAGGTGGACCAGGATGGCGTCGTGCTCCTGGTCAAAGCCGTTCTCGATCAATCTTGCGTGCATTCCGCCGGTCTCGATGGCCACCACGAACTTGGCGTCGTGATCCTTGAACTCCACATTGTCGACGTTGAAGGGTATCTGGTAGCCCGCCTCGCCCACGTCCTCCTGGCAGTGGATCGTTCGCTCGCCGCGCCGAGTCTTCTCGCTGATGGTGAGGGGGCCGAAGACGGTGGCCCCGTCCTCCTCGGGCCGGACGTGAAAGTCCTCTCGAAGGAGGGCAGTAAGGATCTCCAGATCCTCGACCAGCCGGTCGCTCTCGGCCTGCTCCCCGAACTTGGCCACGTTCCAGTTCTCGGAGATGTAGTAGATCTCTCTCAGAGTGGACCCCCGGTTCTGCTGGAGGTGCTCTTTGATCAGAAGCTCCACCAGGTAGGCGGTCTTGAGGACGCTTTTAGCCCCCCGGACGGTCTTGACCGATCGGACGCTCTCCTGGTCGCCGTAGACCCAGATCTCCCCCTCCTGGTCGTACTCCAGATTGTTCTTGGTCCTGCTGGGAAGGGCGAGGTGAGGGACGATCCCTTCCTGAAATTGGTCGTAGAGCGTCTCCGCAAGGCCCAGAAGCCTCTTTCTCGTCGTCTCTGCATCCTTCAATTATCCCACCACCCGGGCACCGCTGACAAGCTCTGAGGGGATCCCCTCGACTACGGGCTCGGAGAAGCTGACCCCCTCCGAGGGAACGGTGTATTTTATCTCCTGCCTCTCTCCGGGCCGAAGAGTCACCTTCCAGAGGTGGTCGTACCCGTCGCCGAGGGCGATCACCCTAGCGGCGGGCTCGACGGCCTTCGCCTCCACCGAGACGGTCTCGTGGAGCTTGAAGGCCCGGGCGGCGTCGCTGTAGTTTGCAACCTCCACCGTCACGAAGCTCTCGCCGTTCTCGGAGTGGACGGACCTTTTGACCAGGAGGTTTCCCATGATCTTGGCCACGACGGGGTTGATGTCCGGCTCCTCCCTTTCGAGGAGCTCCGAGAGCTTCTTTGAGATCCGGGGAAGGAGCTTTCTTATGATCTCCTCCTTCTCCCTCCTCTCCGAGAGTGCGCTCTTCTTCGATAGATACCGGCGGAGCTTTCTTCCCACCTCTTTTAGCCCCAGCTCCACCTCTGCCACGATCTCGGGGACGTCGGCTATGGCGTCCTTCGACTCGGAGGTGAAGGGTATGTTCGTAGAGGCGACGTGGACGAGGAGGGCCGCCGGCCCCGCGGGAACCCCGCCTCCGGGCTGGCTGAGGGAGTAGGTCTTCCAGGAGACGTTCTCGATGGCGTGGGTTATGGCGCAGCCCCCCTGCTGGTAGAGAAGTGGGACCCGGTTTGCAAACCTCATGATGTCGACTTTGCCGTCCGCCTTCAGCTCACCGCCGTAGGCGAGCCCCACCTCCACCTGGAAGGGGTTTCCCGAGTAGACCGAGACCGACCGGGTGGAGGTGGCTATATAGTCCACCCGAAACTCCTTCTCCAGGCCCGCCCTTATCAGCTCCTCGCCGATGGGCGAGAGGCAATCGGTGGGTGGCGACTTGAGCCTCATCTGCTTGAAGGCGGCCAAAAGCCTCGTCGCCTCGGCGTGGGTCACCTCCTGGGGGAGGATCTCGGGATCGAGCTCGGCCCGCTCGCAGATCTCCGTGGAGATGATCGCCCCCACGCTGGAAAAAGAGCCCGAAAGGAAGCTTTTGAGCTTCTTTTTATCGGTGTAGCGGAGCATCTTGATCAGGCCGCCGAGCTCCATCCCCAAAGGATGGGGCTTGATCTCGTAGGAGGAGCGCGGCAATTTATCCGTCGCCCTCTCGAAGACCTCCATGTTGCCGTCGGGCTCCACCAGGGTGATCCGGGCGTGGGGGTTTACGATGGCCACGCTCTTCAGGTAGCCGTAGATCGACTGCCTCCGGCTCCGGACGTAAGATCCCTCCATCTCCAGCTCGACCCGGGTTCCGTGGGGCCGGTCCCACTCGGCCTCCTCGGTCTTCAGGATCTCGGGCTCGTTAGTTGCCGTGTTTATCATCAGCTCCCAGCGGCTCGCCTGATGGTTCGGCCCGATCTTGGTGGTGACGGCCGTCGGCCGTCCTGTGGTGAGCTGGGAGTAGAGGACGCCTGCGGAGATCCCGATCCCCTGCTGTCCCCGGCTCTGCTTGAGGGAGTGAAATCTCGATCCGTAAAGGAGCTTGGCGAAGACCCTCGGAACCTCAGACCCGACGATCCCCGGGCCGTTATCCTCCACCACCACCCGAAACCCTTCGCCGCGCCTCATGATCTGGACGAAGATGTCAGGTAGGATCTCCGACTCCTCGCAGGCGTCAAGAGAGTTGTCCACCGCCTCCTTGACGGTGGTTATCAGGGACCGAGGTGCCGAGTCGAAGCCCAGGATCTGGCGGTTCTTCTCGAAAAATTCGGCGACGGAGATGGCCTTCTGGTGCTTGGCCAGCTCCTCTGCTATCTCCATATCAAAAAATAGGGGGGAGCTTAGAGCTCGGCCCCCACCACCGTCTGGGTCGCGGTCACGTTGTGGATCTCACGGATGGTGTCCACCAGGCGGTTTAGGACTGAGAGCCCCTCCACCTCTAAAACCACCACGAAGTCGTACTCGCCAAAGACGTGATAGACGTCCTTGATCCCCTCGATCTCTCTCAGGGCGTTGTAAACGGTCCTCTCCTGTCCCGGCACCACCTTGACCATCGTCACTCCGATCACCATCTTCTATCACCACCCATTATAAACTCGGCCACATTATATAAACCTTTCAGGGCCGTTTCCGGCCCGTCTGCACTCGGTCTCAATGCTATCTCCTCTTCCTGGAAGAGGTCCCCCGATCTTTGAGCAGAAAACCCGAATCTTCAATATCCTCGAGATCCGCCAGCTTTTCTTCCTCTTCGAAACGAAATGCTCCTTTCGCAGCCGCTCTCATCTCTTCAGGCTCGTCGATCTCCTCCTGGGGCTCGATATCGAAGGATTCATCGTCCATCTCCTCATCTTCCTCGATCGCCGTATCGGCGATCGCGCCTTCTCTCTTCTCCGGTACGGCCTTGCGAGTAACCCCGACTTTTTGCTCCGCGACCTCGATCTCCGGCTCCGAGATCTCCCCTTTCAGGGACTCGAGGGCTTCCACCACCATCGTCCTGTACCTCTCCAGGTCGGGTGAATAGTGGAGCTGGGCTTTTCCGATATCTGCCACGTCCTCAGGAGCCCGGGGACTGTTGAGGATCTCGTCGCCGCTGGAGAAGGAGTCGGCACCCCCCATCCCCAGGAAGGCTCCGAAGGCCTTGATCCGATCCAGGGTCCTCGCCGCCGCCTCGACGATCCATCGGTCCCTGGTCTCGGCGTCTACCCTCTGGACCGACTCGGCCCTGATCGATATCAGTCTGGCCCCGTCCTCGGTCTCGTAGACGCTGGGCTTGCCGACGACGGCCACGAAGGCCGGTGGCTCGGTTCCCGCCAGGGCCTGGGCCGCGTCGGGCTGATACTGGCCAGCGTAGACGAAGATGCTCCCGGTGGGGTCGACGACCCTTCCCCGCCAGTACTCGACGTCGTCGCCCAGGTTGTCCCTCTCGGTGAGGGTTCCCACCAGAAGGACCCGGTTACACCGCGCTCCCGTCGGTGTGATCAGGTAGAGGGGCGCGTACTGGTCCTCGTTCTCTCTGAAGGATAGGTCGGAGTCGCGCAGCTCCGAGGCGAAGATCCTCCTTGCGACCTCTCTTGCGAAGCTCGCCATCTCAGACCACCTCCTGGGCCCTCTCCATCAGAAGTTGGACCTCATCCTCGACCACCGGAGGGACCTCTGAGATCGTCTCGACGAGGATGTACCTGTCGACCGTCGGCCCGTAGACGGAATAGTACCGGCCTAGGAGCCGCTCTGCTATCATCCCCCTCACCACCTCGTGGTCGAGGGCCTCCATGGCCATCGCCTTCGCCTCCTCCATGCTGATCCCCACCAGACTCTCGGTCCTCTCCCGGTTGATCAGGACCTCCTGGACCTTCAGACCGTCGTCCAGGACTGCCTTGATCCGCAGGTCGTAGGTTCCCTCCTGCTTTCCGTGCTCGCCGCAGACCCCCTTAGTCAGCATCCTCCTGCAGATGGGGCAGCGCTTGATCAGCCCCGACCCCTTTTGGACGTCCACGATCGCCCCCGAGAACTTCGCCTCCTGGGGGCTGACCTCGATCTCCTCTTCAAGAGGCTCAAACCCGCTGGTCCTGTTCAGCTTGACGCTGAACCTCCCCTCGAACTCGTCGGTGACCACGTTCTTGAAGAGGTAGCTCTCCCCCTCGACGAGATCCGGAAGATCGGACTTGGTCCACTTGACGAACTTGATCACCCCGGAGTCGTCGCCGATGAGGCCGGTCTGGGATATCGTCTCGCTCGTCGGGTCCCAGAGCTGGACCACCTTGGCCCGCAGATCGATCCACTGGGCGGGCTCTGCGATCTCCGAGACCTTCATCTCTTGGACCAGGCCACCAGCCTGGACCTCGGCCGCCTCCACCTCACAGGCCAGCTCCTCGATACCGCTGGTCCTGTTCAGCTTGATGCTGAACCGCCCCTGAAACTCGTCGGTGACCACGTTCTTGAAGAGGTAGCTCTTCCCCAGCTCCAGGTCCGGAAGATCGGACTTGGTCCACTTGACGAACTTGACCGTGCCTGTCTCGTCGCCGATGAGGCCGGTCTGGGATATGGCGCTGCTCGTCGGCTCCCAGAGCTCCACCACCTTCGCCTCCAGGTCGATCCATCGGCCGGGACCGTTGATCTCGCCCACCTTCAGGCTCTCGCTCTTCCTCGCGGCGAAGGACGCCGGCGCTATGCCGTGCTCTTTGAGAAAATAGTTGACGACGCTCCGGGACGCCTCCCCCTCGGGGACCCCGAACTTCTCCACCAAGAGCCTCATGCGGCTCTCCACCTCGTCTGCGGGAACCTCCACTCTCTGGTCCCGCAGCCGAGCCAAAATCTGCTCTACGGCTGCTTTCATGATATTCGACCTCCAGTTTTTTAATAGAGAGGCAATACCAAAGAGGCCTTCATGGTAGATAAACTTACTTCCGGCGGGGCGAAAGTAATATTGGACCCGGCGGAAGAGTGGTTATCGGAATGAAGATCAGGACCTGGTTTGGAACCCTCGACGACGAATCGGGGGAGGTCTCCTCCGCGGGAGGGCCTGCCGAGATGGTCGAACGTCTGATGGCGATCTCGGAGGAGGCCTCATCGGCTTATGGGGGGCTGCAGGGCTCTTTCCCGGAGGTCGCTGTCCAGCCTGACCTCCGCACTCTCGCCCTGGTGGGGGGACTCTTCAAGGACGACTCCGAGTACAACGCAGCCCTCCGGGAGACGGCCCTGGACCTGGTGAGGCGGGAGCTTCGGGCCTTGGCGGGCGCGGAGGCGGAACTCCTCCAGATGATCGAGGCCCTCGACGACCTGAACGAGGCGGTGAACCGGCTGGAGGAGAGGCTCTACGAGTGGTCTCGCCTCTCCGACGACCGCCGCCTCCGGGGAAAGGCCCTCGCTGAATCTCTGGCCGAGGAGGAGGGTTCAATCGGGGCTTTTGCCCGGTCGGTCATCGATCTACGCGAGGCGCGCGAGTCGATCCAGAAGAGCCTGGAGACGGCGACGGCCTCGATCGCCCCCAACCTCTCGAATCTGGCGGGGCCGCTCCTCGCGGCGAGGTTGATATCCCGGGCCGGGGGGCTCAAACGCCTCTCGGAGATGCCGGCCTCGGCGATCCAGGTGATGGGGGCGGAGAAGGCCCTCTTCAAGCACCTCCGGGGGAAGGCTCCCTCCCCCAAGCACGGCATGATCTATCGGCATCCCGCCGTCGGAGGAACGGCCCGGAGTCTGCGGGGCCGGGCTGCCCGGGCCCTAGCGGCGAAGCTCGCCATCGCTTGCAGGATCGATCGATACTCGGGCGAGCCGAACTCCGACCTGAAACCGGCCCTGGACCGCCGGATCGGGGAGATCAGAGATAGCAGGCCCAAAGAGAAGATACGAAAGAGAGGGACGAGGCGGCGCTGATCTGGGATTCGAGAACCCATCAGATTTATAATGGATGTATCATAATGGATGTATCCGAATAACGGTTTAAGAAGGGGTCGACCATGAAGGCCAAAGTTTTGCTGCTCGTCATCCTGCTTGTGATCTCCTCGTCTCCTGGAAGCCTGGCAGACTGGGAGATCGCCGAGAATGTCACCCAACGCTCGACGATATTCCTGAGGGGGTACATGGACGAGCTGATGATCTACCAGACCGAGGAGGGGGTCGCGGGCTCAAAGCTCGTCTACGGGAGCCGGGGTAGCGGGACCGCCTCCAGGACCGTGACCACCTACGTCGACGAATGCGAGATCTCCTTCAAGGTCGATGGCGTCTTCGACTACCACCCTTACGAGCCAGAAACCTCCGAGAGCGATCTTCGACGCGCCCTTCGAGCCAAGAACCTCGAGGTGGGGGCGATCATCTCCGAGAGCTACACCGGCGCGGAGTACCTGATAGAGGACCATTCAGCATCCCAGAAGAACGAAGCTGGAGTCTACCAGATCTCCTCTCGGGGCCAGAACGCGGCCTTTCTCGGCGGCTGGTGATCGGCCCGGAACTCCATCAGATTTATAATCGATGTGCCAGAATACGAAGTTTGGAAAGGGGTTTATCATGAAGTCCAGAATTCTGCTGCTGGCGGTCCTCTCTGTGATGCTCGCGTCTTCCGGGGCCCTGGCGGAGTGGAGCATCGCCGGGAACGTCACCGAACACTCTTACATATACCTCTCCGGGTACATCGACGAGATGAAGATCTATCAGACCGATAGCCGTATCGCGGGCCAGAAGCTCGTCGTCGGAACCCAGGGGAGCGGGACCGTCTCCAGGACCCACACCGCCCACATCGACGATGGAGGCATGTACTTCAACGAGTGGGGCGTCTTCGACCACCGGCCCTACGCCACCCAGACCGCCGGTACCGAGAGCGACCTTCGTAACGCCCTCTGTGCCAAGAACTACGCCGTAGGAACGGTCATCTCCGAGAGCTACACCGATATAGAGTACCTGATCAAGGACACCACCATATTCCAGAACGACAATGTATCCATCTACTCGATCGCCTCTCAGGGGAGGGGGACGGCCCGGATCGGGGCCCGGGTTAAGGACGGCTACGAGGGGGCTGCCATCATGACCTACGGCGGGACCTACATCGGCGACTTCAAGATCCGGCAGGAGATCGGCACCGGAAACGAGTTCTACCTGACCTGCCCCTAAAAAAAACCCGCTCAAAACCCCTTTGAAAGATCGAGCCTGGACCCGGGTCCGCGAATCTAGACCAGCGGACGTGGCTGCTTATTCTCCGGCAGGACCGGCAGGGGCATGGTGTTGATGAGGATAGGCCGGTCCACCTCCTTCGCCCTCTCCACCAGGACCTCCTTTCCCCACCGGGTCAGCCCGAATAATGGAACGGCAGTTCCCACCTGGACCTGGGGCCGGACCTTCTCCCTTATGAACTTTGAGGCGCAGCTGGTGACGATATCTGCGGCGGCGATGAGCCGGTCGGCATCTTCCTCGCCGATCCCCGTGAGGTGGACCCCCACGATCAGGATCTGGACGCTCTTCTCCTCCTCCAGGCGCCGGAGCTCTTCGGCCGCGTCGGCGTCGGCGACGGTGACCGCGAACTTCGAGCAGGTCTCGGCGGCGAGCCTCGCGCCCGCCACCTGGTCGATTTTGGCGGTCTTTGGGTCCAGGACGGTCCCGCCCCTCTCCTCGATCCCGGCCAGGACCTCGGGGATGGGGTCGGTCTCGACGAGCCCCGAGATCCAGCCCCCCATCCCCTGTATGAGGCTGGGATTAGAGGTTATCACCGTCCCCGCGCCGTCGCAGACGGTGACGGCGCCATCGATGAGGCCCCGGGAGGTCGCCGTCATCATCACCTCCGAGGCGCCGAAGCCGACGAAGACATCCATCTCCAGCTTCCTTTTTGGGGTGAACATGCCGTGCTCTTTTATCCGAAACTCCATGTTGGCGGCCGCCGCCTGGGGAGTTATCTCCTTTATCCCCCGGACCTTATCGAAGAGGGGGCACCACCTGATGAGGGGCTCACCGGTCTCGACGGCCTTTTCGCCCTCGACCCTCACCTTCGTCTTTCCCAAAAGTTCCATCTCGTCCAAGCTCAATCACCCTCCGAGACTTCGAAGTAGACCCGGCGGTTGGACTTTCCCTTGTTCTCGGCCTTGAGCATCTTCACTCTCCCGATCTCTTTCGTACTTCTGACGTGGGTTCCGCCGCAGGCCTGCAGATCGATCCCCTCCACCTCGACCGTCCTGATCTCCTCTCTCTCGGGAACGTCCTTTTCGAGCCTCACCAGGTCCGGGATCTCCAATGCCTCCTCTCTCGAGATGACCGCAGTCTTGACGTCCCGGTCCTCATTTATGATCCTGTTCACCTTCTCGACGCTCTCGGCGAGCATCGACCGGTCGAACTCGTCCAGGCTGAAGTCGACCCTGGACCTCTTCTCGCCGATCTGGTTTCCGGTGATCATGGCCCCCGTCTCCCTGAATATCACGGCGGAGAGGAGGTGGCAGGCGGTGTGGCTGCGCATAAAAAGGTGGCGCCGGTCCCAGTCGATCGACCCCTCGACCCTGTCGCCGGAGACTAGGCCAACCCGTCCCAGCTCGTGGCTTATCTGGCCGCCGAAGAGGCCTGCGTAGACCACCGGAAACTCCTCGCCTTCCCGGATCAGAACGCCGAGATCGTGGGGCTGGCCGCCGGAGTTCGGGTAGAAGGCGGTCTGGTCCAGGACGACGAACCTGTCGTCTTTGACCTCCTTCGCCGTCGCCTCAAACCTCTTCAGATAGCTGTCAGTGATGTAGAGTCCTCTCATGATATCGCCTCCATAAGCCTGATGATATATCGATCTGCAATCGGAGATCTTCGGCAAAATCAGTTTCGACCCCCCGATCCAAAAAGGGCGTCGCCTCCGACAGGTCCGGATTAGGAGATATTTATTTTGGACGTAACTTATATATGGAACTATAACAACCACCACAATGGTGACCGGATTGATGAATGTTTCGCTACCCGCTCAGAGTGTTGAACGCGAAGAGTTCGCATCGATTCTGATGAAGATTGGCCTCAAAAGGAACGTGGCGAAGGTCCTGACATATCTCGCCTGCGTCGATGAGGCCACATCCCGCGAGATAGAGATGGGGTCGGATCTTCGCCAGCCCGAGGTCAGCATAGCCATGAGGGAGCTGAGAAGGCTGGACTGGATAGCCGAGAGGGACGAGAAGAACCCGGGGAAGGGGAGGCCCTATAGGATATACAAGCTGAAGAAGGGGCTCTACGACATAATCGATTACCTGGAGACGAATAAGAGGACGGAGACCGACCAGGTGATGACCAAGATCCAGAGGCTGAAGGAGCTGAAGTCCTCCTGACCTCAAGCTCTCATATCTATTCTATTCTGCTCGAGAGACTTTTCCTGCCGGTGGCGGAGTTGAGGGGGTGAGTTCGCCACCAGCAAGCCAAAGCCTTCGATCCCGTCATCGGATCCCCCCTCTTCTTCACCATTCCCGGCGTCTTCATCCGAAGTGCTCTTCGAAGACCTTTGGGATATCCTGGGGCCGCTCCAGCATATTTACACCCTCCATCGCCGCCAGCTTGGTGACGTGCTCGACGTCCTCCCTTCTTATCAAGAGCTTGAGGTCTCTTCCATCGGGAAGCTTCGTCGTCACCTCCCCCTCCTTGAAGTCTGAGGGCATGATGTAGAGGGGGAGGAGGACCTTCTGGCTCATGATGGCGGCGTTGGTGAGCATGGTATCTGCGATCCGCAGAGAGATCTTGGCGACGCTGTTGGAGGTGGCGGGGGCGATCAGCATGAACTCGAACCTCCCCATCTGGACCTGGCCCGCCAGGAAGGGGGCGTTGGCGTTCGCCTCGACCCAGATCTTGTCGAACTCCTCTTCAAGCTCGGGAAATAGCTTGTAGTACTTCACCACCTGGTCTCCGGCCTTGGAGATGTAGACCCTGATCTCGACATCGTCTTCGTACTTTCGCCTCATCTCCTTCATCACCTCCGCCGTCTCTCTGATCCGGTCGCCGCTCCCGGTGATCCCCCAGACCACCTTCTTCTTGGCCCTTTTCTCGGTCATCTTCGCTCCCTCTTCGTTCTCGTCTCAGCTCCTATTATCCTCTCACACCCTGATTTATTTTTCCTTTTCTGGCTGGAGGCCCTTCAGCTGGTCGGAGAACCTGCGGACCGTCTTTCGGAGGGTCCGCAAGCCCTCCTCGTCCTCCATGACCCCCTCCAGGGTGTCCTTCGACCAGAAGGTGGCTCCGAGGTTAGCGCCGAAGGGTCCTCCCCCCACGGGGACGACGCCGTTTAAGACGTAGAAGGCGATGATCTGGGAGATCGCCAGCTCCTGGCCGCCCATCCTATCTCCTCCGACGGCTATCGCCATCCCAATCTTTCCCCTGAATACGTCGAAGTCGGCGGCCGCGAGAGCCCTGCACCGGTCCATCACCGCCTTGGTCTGGGCGCTCAGTGCGCTGTTGTAGATGGGGGTGGCGAAGACGATCCCGTCGGCCTCCCGGAGGAGGGGGTAGACCTCGTACATGTCGTCTTTTATTCTGCACTCCTTGTTCTTGAGGCAGAAGTCGCAGTGGAGGCAGGGGCTGATTCTCTTTCCCCTCACCCCGAAGAACGCGGTAGTAAACCCCCTCTCCTCCAGCATATTAAGACATTCTTTGAGGACGTGATCCGTCGCCTTCTCCCGAGGGCTGCCGCATATTCCCACGATCTTCATGATGGATATATTAATTTCGGATATGATTTATATTTATCCCCGGGTCGGCTTGATCGGGATCGAATATCTGATCCGTCTCCGCTGAGGGGAGGTGGTAAATAGCTGCTCTTCAATCTCTGGGGACTGATGTGCGGGGCCGATAGCAAAAGTAGTGTCCTTTTCATAGCCACCGTGGCTGCCTTCCTTCCGGCCTTCATAAACTCGGCGATAAACGTCGCCCTACCGCCGATCGGGGTCGAGTTCGGGATGGACGCCGTCCTCCTCGGCTGGGTGGTGACCGCCCACCTCCTGGCCATGGCGGTCTTCATGGTCCCCCTGGGGAGGGCCGCCGATATCTGGGGGAGGAGGAGATTCTTCACCCTGGGGATGGCGACCTACACCATCTTCTCCCTATTCTGCGCCTTCCCGCCGTCGGGATCGATCCTGATCCTCTTCCGGTTCTTCCAGGGGATGGGAAGCTCCATGATCTTCGGGACGTCCGTCGCCCTCCTCACCTCCGTATTTCCCCCCGGCGAGAGGGGTAGGGCCCTGGGGATAAACGTCACCGCCGTCTACCTGGGCCTATCCCTGGGGCCCTTCCTGGGTGGGGTTCTCACCCAGTACCTGGGATGGAGGAGCATATTTCTGGTGAACGTGCCCCTGGGCATCTGCGTCGTAGCCCTCACGGTCAGAAAGCTCAAAGGCGAGTGGATCGAGGCCGCTGGCGAGAGGTTCGATCTTTTCGGCTCGGTGATCTACGGCCTCTCCCTCGTCTCGACGATCTACGGCCTCACCAGCCTCCCCTCCGCCGCCGGGGCGGCATACCTCGCCCTGGGGATCGCAGGGATTCTCGCCTTCGCCGCCGTGGAGCTGAAAAGCGAGAGCCCCGTCCTCAACGTCCGGCTATTCCGGGAGAACAGGGTCTTCGCCCTCTCCAACCTCGCGGCCCTGATAAACTACGGCGCCACCTTCGCCGTCGCCTTTGTTCTCACCCTCTACCTGCAGACGGTGAAGGGGCTCTCCCCCCTCCAAGCCGGTTTCATCCTGGTTGCCCAGCCCGCGGTCCAGACGGTCTTCTCTCCCTGGGCCGGGAAGCTCTCCGACAGGATCGAGGCCCAGGTCGTCGCCTCTGTCGGGATGGGCCTGACGGCGATGGGCCTATTCTTCCTCGCCTACTTCCTGGACTACGATACGAGCCTCCTCTCCATCGTCGCGGTCCTCGCCCTCCTGGGGCTCGGATTCGCCTTCTTCTCCTCGCCGAATACCAACGCCATCATGAGCTCCGTTGAGAAGAGGTACTACGGCGTCGCCTCGGGGATGGTTGGAACGATGAGGTCGATCGGGATGATGACCAGCATGGCGATCGCCATGACTGCCATCTCCATCTTCATGGGCAGGGTCCAGGTGACCCCCGAGGTCTACCCCCAGTTCCTGGAGGCGGTGACCGCCATTCTATCGGTCTTCGTCGTCCTCTGCATCATCGGGGTCTTCGCGTCGCTGGCCAGAGGAAAGATGCGCAAGGCGGATTAGGCTCAGGCTCTGTGTGCTCCTGCTCCACCTCCGCCCCCCCCACCCCGCTTGCTCAGCTTACCTCTTTTCGGGGGCGCTGGGATGGTACCTGAAGGTCGGGTGAAAGAGGATCAACGGGATCAGGAGGTAGGCGAAAGAGGAGATTGGGGCGTCCACCAGGGCGAGGGCCATGGCGAAGAGCGAGACGACTGGCGTCACCGCGCTTCTCCTCTTACCGACGGCGATCCTCAGTGGGTCTAGGTTCGGAGCCACCAGCCTATGCCCCCGGGTGGCGTAGTCCCAGTTGAGGTAGAAGAGCGACCCCAGGATGAACATGTTCATGCCGAAGAAGATGCTCGCCATCCAGTCGTCGTGGTAGTCGTTGACGAGCGACGTCGAGAAGGGGATGAGGGAGACGAACATCAGGATCAGGATGTTCAGCCAGGTGTGGTTTCGGTCGGTCCGTTTTATGACGGAGGACTGCTGGTGGTGTATGATCCAGAAGATCGCGGCGAGGAGGAAGCTCTTGGCGTAGTTGGAAAATACGTGGCTTTGGCCCGTGATCAGGCCGAGGAGGTCGGCATCCAACCCCTCTCCTCCGCCCTGGGGGAGCTTCAGGTTCAGGACCAGGAGCGTCATGGCCACGGCGAAGATCCCGTCGGTGAGGGCCTCGATCCTGTGGGTGGTCATTCCGGGGATGTCAGAGTCGGCGGAGGTCATCTTGTGGGCGGGTTCTACTTCGAGGTTAATGAAATGTGCGATGGAGAATCTCTCAGTTTTAAGGTGGACAAAAGTCATTTTATGGCACAGATTTATAAGTTATACCTAATGTTTTATATTCTCTAACCATTTTTTAAAACACAAATCGCTATCAATAGTTGGCTTAAATTGGGAAATCGTGGCATTAGGCCACAATTCTTTTGCCAAATCTATTTTTGGATTTATATCAATTATGAGAATATTTTCAAGATCGTGATTCGAATCTTTTAATAAATTTATTACGGCTGTATCGTATAAATTGAAGGCAAAACCGAAAATTATAAAATTTTTTGATTTCTGGATAATTGTTTCAGCTAATTTCCATGTGTTTTTTAGTGCTTGAGGAGGCCGCTTTTCCGGAGTTGGGGGAACAATTAGAGCATTTCCAGTTATTCCCCGTCTCCCATCAGTGTAACACCCATTTTCATCCCACGAAATACTACCATGAATCTTTGCTAAAGGTACATCGCCTGACAATCTGACCGGATTTTTCCACTGGGATAATGGATAAGGGCCTCTTCCAGTCAAAGGCTGGTTAGGAACACCGTAGTTAAATCCTTTTGTTCCAAGGGCATATTCTACAACCATATCGTAATTTGTAGTAATTATGCCTGCTAAACCATTCGAGTTCAACTCATTTAAAAAGTTCTGAGCTTTCTTAATCCCTTCGATTTTAAATTTGTAGTTTTCATCAATCATTAATACATGTCTACGCCATTTTTGTGCATGATATTCTTTCCAAATGAATGGTTCTGAAAGCCTACGTACAACATACCATAGAACAGCTTGTTTTTTCTTTTCATCGAGTATCAATGCGTCTGTTATGAATTCTTCCGGAAACGAGTCTCGATGAGTTTTATCCCACTCAAGCTTAAATGATTTTAGAAAATTTAATTTTCGTTCTTCTCTTGGGCCCCAAATAGATATATTAAAATCAAATAGTTCATTTGCTACTGGTAAATCAACCGACCATTTAGAAAAACCAGCGCCAAGAAACAAGGATAGCATAATAAGACATGGAATTACATAGAAATAAATGTATCTAAAGTAATTTTCTTATTTATTCGCCACTAAATAATTTTCTGAGATTCTCTTATAACTAACTATATATCACGTTGTGAATTATGACATAGTTAAAATTACTTAACCGTTTTCTGCTCCGCTCCGATGGGTGAACAATTTCACCCAACTTTTTAATCCTCCTTTGTCTTTTTCCCTTTCTCCCGCTCGTACTCCTCCTTTATCGCCTCGATCATCTCCTCGTCGGCCTCTATCACCAGCGCCCCGATGTAGTTGCAGTCCTTGCAGTGGTAGA
>NZ_JBNGCU010000034.1:0-17855 GCF_049974945.1 Methanocrinis sp.
TGATGCAGCAAAAAAACGTAGTTGAAGGGGAGCACTCCTATTTTATGAGGTTGTATCATGTAAAATGGCACCAGTACATCTGATAGCAACATTGAAACAAATGATCTTTTTAATCTGCGGTTTTATAATCCGCTAGACTTTGGTGAGGAACTGGGTTAAGTATATATATTGTGATGGTACATCATTTGTAAGCATTTGCTAAATCAACTTTCCGGGCTGCTAAATAAAGTGTGGGTGAATCGTATGAAATTGAGGATTTTAATTTTGATGCTATGTTGTTTAGCATTGGCAGGCGTCGTATCAGGCGTTGATGAGTCCACAGATGAAACTAACGGCACCGCTGATGCGGAAGTCGTTGCGGATGAGGCATATACTTACATCTTCATCCAGGAAGGGACCAGTGGCAGCTTTGTGGAGGACGGATCTGGCAACTATACCCTGACCATCAATGGGGTATTGCCTTATACCGTATACTTCGCGGATCGTCCCGCCCGGGATGCTGGTATGGTGGAGATGGAACAGTTTATCGAAGGATTCAGCTTCGATCCTAACAACCCACCAAACGCCCTGCTGAATATCAGGGAGGGCGAAGAAGAGATCGACATGATCGTGGTGGAGCTGACTTGGCCTCAATACAATGAGACAACTGAAACTCTGACATACAAAGCGAGGCTGACCGCCGATTATGAGTTCGAATCTGAATGGCCTGAGGACCTCCTCCACAGGGTGGATGGCGAGATTCCGGAGGAATTCGGAGAGGTTGTTATAGTAATCGATGACTGCCCCTGTATGATCGATCCAGGAGACTGCAAATCCTGGTGGAGTAACAGTTGCTGGACTAAACCATTCTGCGACCCTTGTGGTGGATGCTGTTAGCGATCAAGACTAAAGCGGGTTGTGATACGGATGCAAGTGAATCGCATGAAATTGATTATTTTAACTTGGATGCTATGTTGTTTAGCATTGGCAGGCGTCGTATCAGGCGTTGATGAGTCCACAGATGAAACTAACGGCACCGCTGATGCGGAAGTCGTTGCGGATGAGGCATATACTTACATCTTCATCCAGGAAGGGACCAGTGGCAGCTTTGTGGAGGACGGATCTGGCAACTATACCCTGACCATCAATGGGGTATTGCCTTATACCGTATACTTCGCGGATCGTCCCGCCCGGGATGCTGGTATGGTGGAGATGGAACAGTTTATCGAAGGATTCAGCTTCGATCCTAACAACCCACCAAACGCCCTGCTGAATATCAGGGAGGGCGAAGAAGAGATCGACATGATCGTGGTGGAGCTGACTTGGCCTCAATACAATGAGACAACTGAAACTCTGACATACAAAGCGAGGCTGACCGCCGATTATGAGTTCGAATCTGAATGGCCTGAGGACCTCCTCCACAGGGTGGATGGCGAGATTCCGGAGGAATTCGGAGAGGTTGTTATAGTAATCGATGACTGCCCATGTTTGCCCTATGGAACGTGTGACTCGGATTGGAGGAACAGCTGCTGGTATAAATATTACTGCAAGCCCTGTGGCGGCTGTTGCTAGGATCAGTTTACGTAGGCATTGTCTGAAGAAAAAACTTTAGCTACCCGGCACGACATCATCGAAGTGGTTCGATTTGCGGGCTCATTGCAAAAAGCGCATGGTGCTCGCTCTTTGCTATTTTTAGGCATTGGCACCAAAGCCCATGACAGATTATTGTAGAGGTCTAGTCAGTCTTCTTGAGTTGATCAGCTCCGAGATTTGCAGTCCCGTACCTACCAGGAGCTTAACTATGAGCCGGTCTCTCCCATCGACTGCATCAGCGAGGGTTCTGAACTCTGTCGAGGATATAAGCTTGGGAATCACAAGGAAGGGAGGGCTGCGGACTCATTAAAACTTAGCGTTTTAACCCTTAAACGCTAGTCTACAAGGCGATCCTCCCCGGCACCCACGCCGCGGAGTTCCGCCAGGTTGTGCTCCTATCTTCAGTCCTCTCCGACACCATCAAGACCCTCGACCCCAAGGTCGACATCTCCGACCTGAGAGACGCCGTTGGAGACCTCCTCGACGAGTCTATCGGGGTCAGGGATTACAGGATCAGGGACCCGGATCAGATCATCGACCTCGGAGCCCTCGATTTCGAGGCGTTGAGGAAGAAGTTCGATACTGGACGCCAGAGGACCGAGACGGAACGGCTCAAGGCCCTCCTCGAAGTCAAGGTCAGAAGGATGGTGCGGCTCAACCGGAGCCGGATGAACTATCTCGACAAGTTCCAGAGGCTGATCGACGACTACAACTCCGGGTCCCTCAACGTGGAGGCCTTCTTCAACGAGCCGATCGCCTTCGCCCAGGAGCTCGACGCCGAAGATAAGCGGGCCATTTCGGAGAGACTCTCAGAAGAGGAGCTGGCAGTCTTCGACCTCCTGACGAAGCCTGAGATAAAATTGACCAAGAACGATGAGCGAGAGGTCAAGAGGGTGGCAAGAGAGCTTCTGGAGACGCTCAGGGGTGAAAAGCTCGTCCTCGACTGGCGCAAAAGGCAGCAATCTCGGGCGGCGGTCAAGCTCTGCATCGAGACGGTCCTCGATCAGCTTCCCCAGAACTACACCCAGGAGATGTAGGACGAGAAGTGCGAGGCGGTCTATCAGCACGTCTAAGAGTCGTATTATGGAGAAGGTCATGGGATTTACCAAACCTCAGCGTGACCGAAGGGTGGGTGATCGGAGCTGACCAACCTGAAAATAAGTCCGGCCTGGATCTTGAGAGCGGGCTCATTCGGCTCCTTCGACCATTCTTAATACGTATTCCTCAGCATGGATATCAACAAACCCCTGATTGTCTCGAGTCGAGGATTCGGCAGATAGCAAACAAAGGACAAAATTAAGACTTTTGGAATTTTATTTAAAGATTGCTGGTAAAATAGTGCGGGGGAAGGGATTCGAACCCTTGAACTCCTGCGAGAATAGATCTTGAGTCTATCACCGTTGACCTGGCTTGGTTACCCCCGCGCTAATCGTAATGGGTGACGCAGTTCCAGTGGTAATATCCGAGTATCCCGGTTCCCGTCACCTCGTCGAACTCCTGGAGAGGCAGACCGCAGATCGCGCACCTCTCGCCGTCCGGAACCTCAATCTCGGAGTCGTCGCAGATCACCACCAAGACCATGACCGGATATATCGTCTCTCGTTTTAAAGGTTTTGCCGTCGTCTCATCTTCGCCGGTCTCGCCCTCCCCGGATCGATAGATACATAACGGCCTATGGCGGCATAGTTACTTCCTGTAAATGAGGTGTCAATCGTTGAAAATAATCGGTCGAAAAGACCAGGAGGTGGAGGCCTCCCTCCGAAGTGCTGGCCTCGGCCTGACCGTTTCTGAGGCGCGCTCCATCGCCGAGGTTCTGGGAAGAGACCCCACCGTCCCGGAGCTCTTTAACTACGATACCATGTGGAGCGAGCACTGCTCTTACAAGAGCAGCCGCGCCACTCTGAACGAGTTTCTACACACCACCGGTCCCAACGTCGTCCAGGGGCCGGAGGAGGACGCAGGGATCGTGGCCATCAACGACGAGTGGTGCGTTGTGATCGCCCATGAGAGCCACAACCACCCGAGCCAGATACTGCCGAACGAGGGCGCTGCCACCGGGATCGGTGGGATCGTAAGAGACGTGAATTGCATGGGCGCCAAAGTCGTCGCCACCGCCGATCCTCTCCGGTTCGGCGATCCTTTCGGCGAGGACAGAAACCACGTCCGATGGGTCGCCGAGGGCGTCGTTGACGGGATCTGGCAGTACGGAAACGCCCTGGGGGTTCCGATCATTGCAGGAGACGTCGTCTTCGACGAGAGCTTCGATACCAACTGCCTGGTGAACGTGGTCGCCATCGGGGTGGTGAAACGGGGCGAGATCATCAAGAGCCGGGCTCCCGCGGGCGCTGGAGAGGGAGGCTACGACGTCATTGTCATAGGAAAGCCCACCGACTCCAGCGGCTTCGGCGGGGTTACTTTCGCCTCTGAGGAGCTGCGGGAGGAGGACGAGGAGGCGAACAGAGGAGCGATCCAGATCCCCGACCCCTTCCTCAAGAACGTCCTCTTCAAGGCGAACGAGGCATTATTCAAATTGACCCGCGATGAGGGGATCACCATCGGGTTCAAGGACCTGGGTGGAGGCGGGTTCACCTGCGCCTCCTCGGAGATGGGGGCGAGCGCCGGATACGGCATGGACCTCGACCTCGATCGGCTCCACAAGGCGAGCGAGGACCTCCCCCCCGAGGTCGTGGCCTGCGCCGAGACCCAGGAGAGGTTCATGCTCATCTGTCCCCCGGAGCTGACCCCGAGGGTTCTTGCGATCTACAACGAGGATTGGGACCTTCCCAACGTCTACGAGGGGGCGAGAGCCTCCGTCGTCGGGAAGGTGACGACGAACGGCAGGTACATAACCCGCTATCGAGGAGAGGTCACCTGCGACGTCTCCATCGAGCACCTGACGAAGGGGATCCGTTACGCCCGGGAAGAGAAGCCCCGGGAGATCAACCTCCAGGAGCCGGATACGACGCCACCCGAGGATCTGACCGACTTCCTGCTCAAGGTCCTGGATTCACCGAACGCCTCCTCAAGAGAGCACATCTTTCGCTATTACGATACTGAGGTCCAGGGCAACTCGGTGATAAGGCCTGGTGAGGCCGACGCCGGCCTCATAGCCCCAGTCCGGGGCGAGAATTTCGGGATCGCCCTCTCGGTGGACTCTAACCCCTTCTACGGCAGGATCAGCCCCTACTGGGCAGGGGCGACGGCCGTCGCCGAGGCGATGAGAAACGTCGCCGCCATCGGGGCTTATCCCGCCACCCTCACCGACTGCCTCAACTTCGGAAACCCTGAGAAGCCCGAGGCCTTCTGGGAGTTCAGAGAGTGCGTGAGAGGGCTCGCCGACGCCGCCAAGGCCCTCTGGCTGAAGGGATACGAGAACACCCCGGTCCCCATAGTCTCCGGGAACGTCAGCTTCTATAACGAGTCCCCGGAGGGGACGGTGGACCCTTCACCTATAATCGCCTGCGTCGGCCTCATCGACGACGTCAGAGACGCGGTGACGATGAACCTCAAGAGGGCAGGAGACTCCATCTACCTCATCGGCCCAAGGTTCGATGAATTGGGAGGCTCAGAGTACTATCGGACGGTTCACGGAGTCGTCGGCGCAAACGTGCCCGTCGTCAGGTTCGATCTGGAGAGGAGTATGATCTACGCGGTCATCGACTCGATCGCCGAAAAGCTCGTAGTCTCGGCTCATGACATCTCGAACGGGGGCCTTGGGGCCACCTCGGCCGAGATGGCTCTTGCTGGCAGGGGCGACCTGGGGATGGAGCTTGACCTCGACTCTGCCGGATCAGATCTTTCCGCCGACAAATTGGTCTTCAGCGAGTCCTCAGGGTTCCTCCTGGAATGCAATGGTGGGACTGAGGAGGAGCTTGAGCAGCTTCTGAAAGGATATGGCCTTGCGATCATGCGCCTGGGGAAGGTGACCGAGTCGCCGGAGATCGTCATGACCCACGGAGGCAAAACCGTCCTTCGAGTGGATCTGAAGACTGCAAAGAAGGCCTGGACCGGAGGTCTGGTGGAGGCGATGAGATGAAGATAGCTGTGGTCCAGTTTCCAGGAACAAACTGCGAGCATGAAACCCTGGTGGCCGCCGAGAGCGCCGGCCTATCCGGCGAGATATTCAGGTGGAATCGGCCTGCAGAGGAGCTATCCGAGTTCGATGGATACATAATCCCTGGCGGCTTCTCCTACCAGGACCGTCTGAGGGCTGGGGCCATCGCCTCGAAGGAGCCGGTGATGGACGCCCTCCGGGAGGAGGCGGATGGGGGCAAGCCGATCATAGGGATCTGCAACGGCTTTCAGATCCTGGTGGAGTCGGGCCTGCTTCCGGGCTTGGGTGGGGTGAATGTTGCCCTGGCCCAGAACGTGATGATCTCCGAAGGCGAGATCGTGAGGAGGGGATTTTACTGCGCATGGACGACGCTGCGGCACGAGGCGCCGCCGGAGAGGTGCAGCGGAAGCTTCCTTCTTGATAAAGGCGATCTCGTCCGGATGCCTCTCGCCCACGCCGAGGGAAACCTCGTCACCGCCGACGAGAAGCTGATAGAGAAGCTGAACGAGGAGAACCAGGTCATATTCCGGTACTGCGATCAGCGAGGGCGTGTGGACGACGAGTATCCTGTGAACGTTAACGGGAGCCGCGAGAGCATCGCCGGGATCTGTAACCCCGAGGGGAACGTCCTGGGGATGATGCCTCACCCCGAGAGGTCGTCCTTCGCCTGGCAGCTTCCTCCGGAGGATTCTGCGAAAAAAACCGGAGATATGAACGCTCCGGGGCCAGGAAGAAGGATATTCGAGTCGATGAAGCGGTACATCGAGGTGAGAGGATGTTGATCAACCTTCGGGTCTGGCTGAAGATACCGGACGCAGAGGCCGCCACCGTAAAAAACACCCTCCGCCGCAGGATGGGCTACGAGTCTGTTCTGGAAGAGCTGGGCAAAGAGAGGCTCTGGTCGATAGAGGTCGACGACACCGTCCAGGATCCGATGGATCTCGCGAGAAGACTGGCTCGAGAGCTGGTGAACGAGAACAAGGAGAGCTACACCGCCTCCGTCGACTCGGTCGATTTCGAGGGGGGTTACGTCCCGGTAAAGGTGGGGCTTTCCATCGAGGACGGGGAGGCGGTCTCCGCCCAAAACCGGCTCCGAAACCGGCTCGGCTTCGATATGGTGAAAGGGGTCGAGAGGTCCGTCGTCTGGAAGCTGGCCCTCAAGTCCCACGAGCCCGAGAAGGTTGCAGAGGAGATCGCCGAGAGGCTCCTCGTAAACCCCCACAAGGATTATTATGAGATTGTGAGCTGAAGGGAGGGAGATGACCTCCTACATCCAGCACCCTCTGCTGAAGGATAAGGCTGTGGAGAGGCGGATCTTCCAGCTGGAGCTGGCATCCTCCGCCCTCCAGCGCTCCACCCTGGTGGTTCTGCCGACGGGTTTAGGAAAAACAGTCATCGCCCTGATGGTCCTTCTCGCGCGGCTTGATCGGGGCAAGGTCCTCTTCATGGCCCCTACCAGGCCCCTGGTGGAGCAGCACGCCTCTTTTCTGGAGAAGGTTCTTCTTGACAGCTCCATCGTCATATCTTTTACCGGCGAGATATCGCCTGAGCGGAGGAGGGAGATGTGGGAGGAGGCGAGGGTTATCGTCTCCACGCCTCAGGTGGTGGAAAACGACCTTCTCTCCCGGAGGATATCGCTCCGGGACGTATCTTGCATTATCTTCGATGAGGCTCACCGGGCGGTCGGAAACTATGCCTACGTCTACATAGCCGAACGATATCGGCGGGAGGGAGAAGATCAGATCGTCCTCGGGATAACGGCGAGCCCCGGAAGCAGCCTCGAGCGGATCGAGGAGGTCTGCTCGAACATCGGGGCCGCGAGGGTGGAGACGAAGACCGAAGCGGACCCCGACGTCTCACCTTTCGTCCACGAGAGGGAGATCGAGGTGGTGAAGGTGAACGTCCCCGCGGAAATCCTGAGGCTGCGCTCCCTTCTGGAGGAGGTTTTGGAGGAGCGGGGAGAGGCTCTGGACCATCTCGGTGGAGCCGAGGGGTTTCGGACCCCCCGTCGGATGGACAGGACCTCGAAGAAGGAGCTTCTCGACCTTCAGAAGAGGCTGCGGGGATCGATCGCCAGAAACCCGTCGCCGGGCCTTTACCAGGCGGTCTCGGTCCTGGCGGAGGTCTTGAAGCTGAAGCATGCCGTCGAGCTCGCCGAAACGCAAGGGTTGGACTCCCTGGCCCGGTATCTGGAGCGGCTCGACTCGGAGGCCTCTTCCAGAGGGGGGAGCAAGGCCGCGAAGAGGATCATGGACGACCCTCGGGTGAGGGAGGCGGTCGCAGACCTGGCGAGGATGGACGTCGACCATCCGAAGCTTCGAGCGGTGAAGGACCTGGTAGAGGAGCAGCTCCGGGCCAAGACCGATTCAAGGATCATGGTCTTCACCAACTATCGGGATACGGCCAGCTCCGTCCTCGAATTTCTCAAGGATTCTGGAGACGAGATCATAAAGCCGGTCCGGTTCGTCGGCCAATCCAGCCGGGTCGCCGACGAGGGTCTGAGCCAGAAGAAGCAGGCAGAGATCCTCCAGAAGTTCCGGGACGGCGAGTTCAACGTTCTCATCGCCACCTCCGTCGGCGAGGAGGGAATCGACATCCCGGCGACGGACATGGTCCTCTTCTACGAGCCGGTCCCAAGCGAGATTCGCTCGATCCAGAGGAAGGGGAGGACGGGCCGGGCCAGAGCTGGCCGGGTCGTCGTCCTGGTGGCCAAGGGGACGAGGGATGAGGCTTACCGCTGGATCAGCGACCGGAAAGAGAAGAACATGCGCCAGCAGATCCGGGAGATGGGCTGGCCGGACCGGCGGGATCTGGGCCTATCGGCCGTAGCTGCTGGCAGGGGAGCAAGGCAGCTGGAGATCGGCGAGGTCGGCACCGCCGCGGCACAAGCCGCAGCGGCCGCGGCAGGCGAGCCTCCGACCTTCCTCGACCGGCCCGAGGAGGACGAGGCGTCCGCCCTGGTGGCCGTAGACCCCAGGGAGAGGAGCCTGGCCCGGATGCTGGAGTCGATGGGGGTGGGCGTCACCCTGAAGGTTCTGGAGGTCGGAGACTACGTGGTCAGCGATCGGGTTGCCATCGAGAGGAAGACCGCGAGCGACTTCGTCGACTCCCTCGTCGATCCGGGCCGCGGCCTCTTCGGCCAGATCCGGGATCTCGCCCGGACATACGATAGGCCGATCCTGATTTTGGAGGGTAGAGACCTCTACCTCCGCCAGGTCCACCCGAACGCCATCCGGGGGGCTCTCGCCTCCATAGCCGTAGACTTCGGGGTCGCCATCATCCCCACCGCCGACGAGGACGAGACGGTCTCGGTGATCGCAGCCATCGCCAGGCGCGAGCAGCAGGCCCGGGGCGGCGCGCCCCAGGCCCACGGCAAGAAGACCCACCGGACCCTCAAAGAGCAGCAGGAGTACCTGGTCTCCTCGATCCCCGGCGTCGGGGGTGCCGTGGCAAAGAACCTCCTCCGGCACTTCGGGTCCGTGGAGAGGGTCTTCGCGGCCTCGGCGGAAGAGCTGAAGGCGGTCGACCTTGTGGGGCCGAAGACTGCCGAAAGGATCAGAGAGCTGGTGGGCGGGGAATACAAGGGGTGAATTAGACCTCGAATCTTGTATCGGCTTTAAGGGACTATTTTCTTTCATCCTCGGTCTCCCGGAGCAGCCTCTCGATCCTGTTGATGAAGACTTCGGCGTGTCCGATGGCGTATTCCACCTCGTCTTCAGTCGGCGGAGCGCCGAAAGAGTACTGGTCGATGTGGCGGGCGCTTCTCAGCCTGTGGAATAAGAGGGTCCATTCCTCTTCGAGCCGTCCTCTCCGGACGTAGTCCTCCAGGTAAAGCTCGATGCAGATGTGGCTCTTCTCCCGCAGCCCGTCTCTGAAGAGGACCGCCCGAGCGGCATGAAAGTAGCCCATGTAGACGGCCATAAGACCAGATCGATATGCTCCGGCCTCAAGGGTCTCTTTAGCCTCATCGACCCAAACGCGGGCCTGCTCCAGCGATCTATTGGCCTTCGCGTTGGAGGGGTCGGTCTCTCGGAGAAGGTTCTTTTTGAAGCAGTCTTCAAGGTTCAAGGCACTCACCTGCCAGGGTTTTCGTCTCTCTCATCAGGCCGATATAAAATGGAAGGTCCTCCTCCCGAAGCGATGCGAGCTTATCCCGAGTGAGGAGCAGGATGGTGACCTCGCAGCCGATGGCTGCGCTCAGATCTCTCTCCAGCCTTGCAGCCTCAAGCTCCGTATCCGGGCCGATCTCCTCCACCAGGAGCCAGAGGTCGAGGTCGCTCTCTGAGGTGTTCGTACCGGCCGACCAGCTTCCATAGAGGCCGATGCCAATCGCCCACTCCGGAAGCGAGACCCGCTCCTCCAGGGCCACCACGTTCAAAAACGCCTTCAAGGATCGGGTTTTAGCACCATCGATCACGGAGAAATCTCTGCCCTCCCTCTCCAGGTAGCCCTCTCCGACCAGGATGGCGAGGTACCGTGAGGCGAGGCCCTTGTTGACCCCGGCCTCTCTCGCGGCCTCAGTGACCGTGACCGGAGAGGTGGTGAGGGCGTATCGCAGGAGCCTGATCCGCTCCTCAGAGCTGAGGAGTTCCGAGAGCATAGCTTTTATATTGTGTTTACGATACATAAACATTTTGTTTACGTATCATAAACGATTTGTTTACGATTCATAAACAAGCGTTTCAAGCACTGCCGATCTCCCAGGAGCCGATCGGCGGCGCCCGGCCCGCGCGTTCCCCCGCCGCCCTCGCCGCAGACCCAGGCCTGCGGCGCGAAATTTCGGGCGGCTTCCCGATCATCCTGACGGCATAAGAGTTCCCAAACACATAAACAGGAGTTAGATCTATAACCAAGCATCTTAAGTTAACCTCTATTTAGGAAGTAGAATGAGATGCGATCTAATAAAAGTCGGATTTATTCAAGTAAGATAATTAAGGCTGGAGCTTTATTAGCTGATACTAAAGCCTTGCTGGCCAATTGGGATAATAGCCTCCCCCTTGTCGATAATCTGGCTAGATTCCGGCAGGAAAATATTTTTGGGAAAGCTTCTCGCTCAAGAGTCGAAGACATTCTTGATATATTTCGTCAGCGTTATTTAAACGAGGACGATGTTACGAAAGCCCTGGCCACATTCATAAATGGTGGATTGCCATCCGAGAGTCTAGATCGCATTCTGTACTATCATGCTGCAAGGGCCGATCCGTTGTTGCATGATTTTGTTATCGAATTAGTCCAGCCGAGATATGAGACTGGCCTTAGAGATCTTCATTTAGAAGATGCTGAAGGATGGATCAGGAAGAAAATTGATGAAGGTAAGACTCACAGCACCTGGTCTGAAAGCACCATAAGAAGATCCGCATCTGGGTTGATGACCACCCTTCGGGATTTTGGAGTTCTCCAGGGTGCAAGAAATAAGAGTTTAGCTCCGATCTATTTGCCCGCGGAGGCATTCTCTTACATCGCGTTTTACCTGAGCAAGATTCAGCCCTCAGGCAAGCGGCTCATCGAAGACCCTGATTGGAGTCTGTTCTTTCTGACATCCCAGACTGTAGAGCACTTTTTCATGGAAGCTCATCAGCTACATCTCTTAAATTACCAGGCAGCAGGTTCAGTTATCTTGATCACATTTCCAGCAGAATCACTAGAGGAGTACGCTCATGTTATCCTTGAAAGATCGAATTGAATTAATGGAGAACGATCTGATGGCAAGACCATCAAAGATCAGCGTCTACCACGATCTGCCCTTTGCCATTCTGCGATACGATCCTCAAGACGAATGGCCTCTTAGAAATCAGCTTCGACTTTTAGAGACGAGACTTGAGGATTCCGGTAAAGAAGTGGTGACAATATCCCTAGCAGACCTGCTCTGGGAGGCGATAGAGAGGTCAGAAGGACTGGACGCCATCTTTGAACTGGAAAGGGAGATAGGATTTGAAAAAGCTCAGGAGCAGGTGACGACTTATCTATCTGATAGAGATTGGCAGCCACTTTCTGACCTTCTCGCAGAACATATGAGCGGCCTTGATCCTGAGAAGCATATAGTCTTTCTGACCAGAGCGGGATCTATGGCCCCGGCGATCTATTACATGTCCAAGTTGCTCGACGAGATGCATGGCCTCACCAAGGTCACAACCATTCTCTTTTATCCTGGAACTCTATCGGAGGGAAATACAGGCTTGCTTTTTATGAGTCTGAAGGACCGAGAGGTCCAGGGGAACTACAGGGTGAAGATCTATGGATGATCGATGGTGGTGTTGAAATGAATCTAATTGGAGAGCTTCTTTCAAGGGATTTGAGCCAAGATATCGAGGAGATAATAAAAGTCGATCAGTTTGACGAGCATACAGTTTACACAGAGATCACAGAATACGTCGCAACCGACCGGATTAAAGATCATTATCTGGAAATATTGAGGGCGATGGCGGAGGCTCCGGCAGAGCCTCACGAAGGCGTAGGGATCTGGATCTCTGGCTTCTTTGGATCAGGTAAGTCTTCTTTCGCGAAGAATTTGGGCTACGTTTTGGCAAATCCTTCGGTTCTGGGCAAAAGCTACAGCGAACTGTTCAAGGTTCAGCTCGATGATAACAGGATCAGCGAATATGTGGACTTCATCAATACAAAGATTCCAATCGAAGTGATCATGTTTGACGTCTCCAAGGCGTCGGAAGTCAAGAAAGGTGACGAGAAGATAGCAGAGATCGTCTATCGCGCCCTCCTCTCCAAGCTGGACTACGCCATGGATTACGATATATCCGACCTTGAGATCGAGCTTGAGGAAGAAGGAAATCTTGATCGGTTCATCAGCCTGTGTCCAGAGGTCAACGGGATCGAATGGAGCCGGGCCAGAAAGGGTGCCAAGAAGATCAATTACGCATCTGCCATCCTCAACAGGATGGACCCTGAGCATTTTCCCAAGCCCGACACCTGGGCCTTATCTCATCCTAGGAATACCTTGACCGTTGAGGATGTTGTCGAGCGGTCGTTTGATCTCATGGAGAAAAGACGGCCTGGCAAGGCGTTGGTCCTCATAATCGACGAGGTTGGCCAGTATGTTGCCCGAAGCGCTGATAGGATCGAAGATCTTCGAGCCCTCGTCGAGCAGTTCGGAAAGGTCAGCAAGAACCGGCTCAAAGCAAAAAAGGCAGTCGCTCCTGTCTGGATTGCGGTCACTTCGCAGGAGAAGCTGGATGAGGTGGTGGCTGCGATAGACTCCAAGAGGGTCGATCTTGCGAAGCTTCAGGACCGTTTCAAGTACAGGATAGATCTTGCACCCTCGGACATTCGAGAGGTAGCTACCCGCAGGGTTCTTGCCAAGAAAGAAGACGCAATTCCCCTCCTGGAGAAGATGTACGATGAGTCCCAAGGACAGCTCAACCTTGCACTTCGCCTGGAGAGGACCGCCAAAAAGTCTGAAGTTAAGAAGGACGACTTTGTCCAGTGTTACCCCTACCCCCCCCACTTTGTTGAGATCTCCATTGACATAATGTCAGGGATCAGGTTACAACCCGGAGCAGATCGGCATCTTGGCGGCAGCAACCGGACGATCATAAAACAGGCTCAGCAGATGCTGGTGAACGAGAGGACGAAGCTCGCTGAAAAGCCTGTAGGAACTCTCGTTACCATAGACAAGATCTTCGATATCGTCGAGGGGAACTTGTCGACGGAGAAGAGAAAGGATTTAGCGGACATCTTTGACCAATTCGGCGGCGATGGATCTATGGCATCCCGGGTCTCCAAGGTGGTCTGCCTTCTAGAATTCATCAGGGACCTCCCCAGAACCGAAGCAAATATCGCAGCTTGTATCGTAGACGCGATCGGAGAACAGGCTCCTCTGGCCAAAGTAAGAGATGCCTTGAAGTGCCTTCAAGAGGCGAAGTTTGTTCGAGAGACAGAAGAGGGCTGGAAACTTCAGACCGCTCAGGAGAAGAACTGGGAGACCGAGCGCAGAAGCCTGGAGCCGAGACCGCGAGATCGAAACGAGCTTCTCAAGAGCACTTTGGGGGATATCTTCAACGAGCCAGTTCTTAAAAGCTACAGATTCCAAAAGCTTAAGACTTTCAATATCGGATTGAGCTTCAATGGTTCTCAGATAAGTGATGGGCATGTATCCCTCTCCTTATTTGCATCTGAAGACGGCGACAGCTTTGAGAAGAGGCTTGAAGAGATCCGAAATGAGAGCAGATCTGAGGGTCACAATAATGAGATCTACTTCCTCTTTTCTTTGAATCCTGAGATCGACGATCTGGTGGCAGATCTATATTCGTCCAAGAAGATGGTTGAAAAGTACGACCAGCTTCGAGGACAGAACAGGATCACAAGAGAGGAGGCGACCAGCCTTGAGGACGAGAAGAAAGAGGTTATGAGGAAGCAGTCAAGGTTGAGAGATCTGGTCAGATCGGCCTTATTAGGAGGATCTTCCATCTTCAGAGGAATATCGAGGGACGGGTCTGATCTCGGAAAGAGCCTTGAGTCCATCATCAAGAAGGTTCTGGACGAGGTCATACTGGATCTCTATCCAAGGCTCCCGATCTGGGCCCGATCTCTCAAGGGAAAGGAGGCCAATGAGATCCTGAAGGCTGCAAACCTCAACGGCCTCAGCCCCATATTCTACAATGGAGAGCAGGGTATGGAACTGGTGGTGAAGGACGGCCAGAAGTACGTGCCCAATTCGAATGCAGAGATCGTCCAGGAGGTCTTCCAGCACCTTAACCGAGAACACAGTTACGGCAACAGAGATACAAGAACCGGCAAGGCCCTTGCGGCACACTTCAGCGGAATAGGTTATGGCGGAGATCAGGACGTACTGAGGCTGGTTCTCGCCGTCCTCTTCAGGGCTGGGATGATCGAGGTCTCCCATAGCGGCCAGAAGTTCGACTCCTATCAGGACCCTGTCAGCCACGATGCACTCACGAACAATAGTATATTTAAGACAGCCCTCTTTACGCCTGCTAAGATCATACCAATGGTGGAGTTGGCCAAGGCTGCGAAAAGCTACGAAGATCTCAGCGGGGACATGGTCGATGTGGAAAAGAACTCGATAGCTTCTGCCCTCAAAGGATTCGTTGAAAGAGAGAAAAGAGATCTCGTATCTATCGAGGCCAAAGCCAGAGCCAACGACCTTCCAGTATTGGTGCAGATAGACGAGATTAAGAGGACCCTAACCGAGATTTCAAAAGGGGCGACAGACGAGTGCGTTACTATCCTCATAGATGAGGGCGAGCGTCTGAAGAGAGATAGAGATACGATTCGCAAGATCCGTGAAGCTACAGGCGAAGCGTCTCTCAAGGCCATTCGGCAGGCTCGTCTGGCGTCCAGGGATAAGTGGCCGGTTTTGAAGGAGCGGGCCGAATCGGGCAGATTTGAGATTTCCGGCCTTGAAGAGAAGGCGGATCGATTGAAGCGCCTCCTGGAGGCCGAAGAGATCTACGACCATCTGGCCGAGATCGAGGAGATCTCCTCTGAGATCTCCTCACGATACGCCGAGGTTTACGACGAGCTTCACAGCAAAAGGAGGGAGGCGTTCTGTTCCGCCATCGAAACCGTTAAGGGCAGAGTTCAGCATTCAGGCATCGAAGAAAGGGAGATAGATCAGGCTCTCAGCGAACTCGCCAAAAGGAGCTGTGAGGGGCCGGACCTCAGGACGGGCGGGCTTTTGTGCGAGAGGTGCAAGGCGACCATCCCTCAGATGGAGTCTGACCTGGCCGCCCTTTCGAGCCTTGAGACCGAGGCGCTGGAGAGGGTCGAGAGGGTCGAGAGGCTGATGAGAGAGCGGGCACGCGCGGAATCAAAAGAGAGGACCACAACGACCGGCGGTCCAGAGCCTGAAAAGCAGGTCGTGAGAGTTCGCCTCTCGGAGTTCTTCAGCCAGCCCCTCAGTTCGAGAGAGGCGGTGGAGAGATCGGTTCAGAGACTGAAAAGCCACCTCTTGGAGCTGCTGGACGAGAACGCGGAGATAGTCCTGGAGTGAGAAAGAGATGGAGAGAGCTTTGATCCACAACGTGACCCTGGGAGCAAGAGAGCTGCTCATCAAAGAGGTCTGGGACCTCTTCCGGGGGGTTTACGGCCTCGACCCCAGGGGCAATCTCGAAAAGGTCGAAAACCTCCCCGCCCTCCAGCAGGTTCCAGAGGCCATGGAGACGAGGCAGAAGCTGGAGAAGTACCTGAAAGATGAGGAGAAGGCGGGCCAAAAGAGGGCGAAGGCCACAGAGAAGCTGGCAAAAGAGGTCGCCTTCACCCACCTCAACCGCCTGGTCGCCTTCAAGATGATGGAGGGGCGAAAGCTGATTCGAGGAACGATCGACCGCCACCACAGCTCAAACGGCTTCATCTTCTATCTCGCAGACCATCCCGAGGAGATGGCGATGTACGAGGGCGGAAGCCTGCCCCAGAACGCCCTCGGCGAGGGTGCCAGGGACGTCGCATACCGCCGCTTCCTCCTCAATCAGTCCGCCAAGATGGCTGAAGAGATAAGGGTCCTCTTCGATCCAGATAACCTCGCAAGCAGACTCTTTCCCCGTCCCCGGGCGCTCAAGGATCTAATCGACATGCTCAACGATCCCGCCCTGGAAGATGCCTGGGCTCCGGATAACGAGGAGACGATCGGCTGGATCTATCAGTACTTCACCGAGGATGAGAAGAAGGCGGTCTTCGACCGGCTCTATAAGAAGAAGCAGAAGATCCGCCCGGAAGATATCCCGGCGGCGACCCAGCTCTTCACGCCTCGCTGGATAGTGAAGTTTCTCGTCCAAAACACCCTCGGACGGCTCTGGGTCCAGATGCATCCCGATTCGAGACTTGTGGAGACCCTCGACTACCTCGTCCCTCTGGCCGGAGAGATCCCGCTCGTTCCGATAAAGCCGGTCCGGGAGATCGAGACCCTGGACCCCGCCTGCGGGACGATGCACTTCGGGCTTGTCGCCTTCGACCTTCTAGCCGAGATGTACCGGGAGGAGATGGCGCGGGCGGGAGAGCCCGGCTGGCCCGAGAGGCCGTCAGCAGAATCAGAGGACGAGATCCCCGCCGCGATCCTCGCCAACAACATCTTTGGGATCGACATAGCTCTCAGGGCGGTCCAGCTCTCGGCCCTGGCCCTCTACCTCAAGGCGAAGACATTGAACCCCAAGGCTAAGATCACCGAGAGCCACCTCGCCTGCGCCGAGATAGAGCTTCCAAAAGATGACCGCTGGCTGGAGGATTTTTTCGATTCGAGGTCCATCTCAAACCCGGTTTACGAGCGGGTCGTAAGGGCGCTTTGGGCCCAGATCAAGGAGAACTCCGGAAAGGGCGCCGGATCTCTTCTGCCTCTCGAAGAGGTGATCGGGGATCTTGTGGCAATGGAGAAAAAGCGCCACCAATCGACCCTTCAGGGTTTAGAAGACCTCGCCGAGATGGACCCAGAAGCCGAGAAGATCGAGTTTTGGGGCGAAGATTTCTGGCCGATCCTGGAAGATCAGGTGGTCCGGGCCTTCGATTACTATGCAAGGGAGCACGACGAGACCTTCTTTGCAGGAGAGGTTACGAAGGGGATGCGGCTTCTGGACGTGATGCGGAGGCGCTACGATGCGGTATTCACAAATCCACCTTATTTGGCGAGACGGAATATGTATCCCCTGTTGGCAGACTTTTTGGCCGCCTACTATCCGAAAGGCAAAGGTGATCTTTATACTGCCTTCATCGATCGTAGCGCCAGCTTCCTGAAAGATTCTGGTCGCATTGGAATGATAGCCCAGCAGTCCTTCATGTTCATCACTTCTTACGAGAATATGCGAAAGAAGCTCCTGGATTGCGGGGCTATCGAAGCGATGGCTCACGTAGGGCCTCACGCTTTTGAGGATATTGGGGGAGAAAAGGTGAACACGGTGCTATTCACCCTCATGAAGGAGCCAGACCAAGAAGTAAGAAATGATTCTATTGGCACCTACTTCCGACTTGTGAAAGAGCCAGACTCCGAATCTAAACGCCAGGGGTTTGAGCGGGCAGTTTCACACCTACGGTCAAATGAGTTGGACTCAGCAGTCTTCTGCTACCAGCAGGGAAACTTCGAAGTCATCTCTAGTAGCCCTTTGGTATACTGGATCAGTCCTGGAATGAGACGGCAGTTCTTAGAGCTTCCGAAGCTGGAGGATATCGCGCAGCCACGCGTTGGACTTCAGACAGGAGACAACTTCCGCTTCCTTCGCTTCTGGTGGGAGGTAGGTGCAGGCCAGATAGCCTTTGGTTGTAGGAGCAA
>NZ_JBNGCU010000034.1:17865-18408 GCF_049974945.1 Methanocrinis sp.
GAAAGCGCTGGATTCCGTACATGAAAGGTGGGACATTCCAGCGATGGTACGGCAATCAGGAGTACACAATAAATTGGGATGATGATGGCCAAGAATTAAAGGCCCTAACACCAATCTCGGTCATCCGCAATCCAAGCTTTTACTTCCACCGAGGAGTTACATGGACGTATTCAACCTCCAAACGGTTCAATGCCCGTATTTCACCTGGTGGTTTTATTTTTGACGTCAATGGGTCAACCCTGTTTCCGGAAAGTGTCAACTTGATACTCGGATTGTTGAATACTCCTGTAGCTCATACTCTTTTAGCTTTTATTAACCCGACTATCGCATTCCAAATTGGTGACCTTGCGCGCCTTCCCATACCCGAAATCTCAAGCGATCGAATTCACAATCTCGTAGATCGTGCCATCTCCCAAGCCCGTGCCGATTCCGCCGAAGACGAGACCACCTTCGACTTCGGCGCCCCGCCCTGGACCGTCTCTCTGGACGACACCCTCACAGAGCTTTGCATCAGAGAGGAGGCTCTCGCCGACATAGAGGCCG
>NZ_JBNGCU010000035.1:0-18361 GCF_049974945.1 Methanocrinis sp.
TACTGGAGCTTGATCCCCTTCTGTTCGCCCCGGCCCGTCACCTCGGAGACGGTCATGCCCACAAAGCCCTTCTCCTCCAGGGCCTTCTTGACCTGGTCCAGCCTCTCGGGCCTGATTATGGCCTCAACTTTCATCATCTCAAATCACCTGCCCGCCGCCATTAGGCGTAAGCTTTCTCTCCGTGCTGGGATATGTCCAGGCCCACGTACTCCTCGTCCTCAGTGACCCGCAGGCCCATCGTCGCGTCGACGATTTTTGCGAGGGCATAGGTCGCGACGAAGGCGTAGACGACGGCGGCCACCGCGCCGATCACCTGGGCTACGAACTGGTCGACGTTCCCCTGGAGGAGGCCCGAGTACCCGCCGACCGCCTCGACCGCGAAGATCCCCGTGGCTACGGCGCCCCAGAGGCCCCCGACGCCGTGGACCGCCCAGGCGTCCAGGCTCTCATCCAGCCCCTTCCCGACTCTGAAGAGGAGGGCCTTGTAGCAGAGGACAGCTGCGACGGCGCCGATGGCCAGGGCCGAGAGGGGGTCGACGAACCCCGCCGCTGGGGTTATGGCCACAAGCCCCGCGATCCCGCCGCTCACCATCCCCAGAGCGCTCGGCTTGCCCTTGACCCAGGAGGCGAAGAGCCAGGCGAGAGCTCCAGCGGCCGCAGAGGTGTTCGTCACCACGAAGGCGTTCGCAGCAAGCCCATCGGCCGCCAAGGCCGATCCCGCGTTGAACCCGAACCACCCGAACCAGAGGAGAGCCGCGCCGAGCATGGTCATGGGTATGTTGTGGGGCTCCATGTCGTGATTGCCAAACCCGATCCTCTTGCCGATGACCAGGGCCAGGGCCAGGGCTCCGAAGCCCGAGCTTATGTGGACGACGGTCCCCCCGGCGAAGTCGAGGGCTCCGAGCTGGCCTGCCCAGCCTCCGCCCCAGGCCCAGTGGGCGAGGGGGTCGTAGACAAGGGTCGTCCAGAGGAGGCCGAAGACTACGAAAGAGCCGATCCTCACCCTCTCGGCCACGGCAGAGGTTATGATGGCGAGGGTGATCCCCGCGAAGACCAGCTGGAAGGCCATGAAGAGGAGGCCCGGTATCGTTCCATCCCCGGTGTCCATTCCGATGCCCCTCAGACCCAGGAAGTCTAGACCTCCTATGAACCCCGCTACGTCCGTCCCGAAGGAGAGGCTGTAGCCGACCAGCACCCACTGAACGCTGACCAGGGCCAGGGCCAGGAAGGATAGGCCGATCATGGAGACCACGTCCTTCTTTCGGACGAGGCCTCCGTAGAAGAGCCCGACGCCCGGTATCATCAGCATGACCATGGCCGTCGAGACCAGGATCCAGGCCGTATCGCCACTGTCTAAAACCATAATTCACCACCAATTGACTTTGCAAATTCGCTTCTCTTAATTGATCACCAATGCGTCCGACTTAACCGACGGAGCAGAATATGCCCCGGGGATTTATAAAGAGATTTGATAAAGTTTCATAGGGGTTATGAAAAGAGCTTAATCGCTCTTCACCCACTCCTGTACCCCTCTGTACCCCCTCTTCCTGGCGAGCTTTTTCATCTCCCTCATCACCCCCGACCCGTACTGCATCGCCTTCTTCTCGCGATAGGCGACCTCGTTCGGCATCTTCCGAGCCGCCACCTCTCGGAGCGGCCTCTTTCGGATGCCGTCCTTAATCTTCTCCTCGGGAGGTATCGCCATGGCCGCCCTCACCACCCTCACGTCCAGGTAGGGAAGCGAAAAATAAGCGCCGAAGAGGCCGGCCACGGCCTGGTCCCGCGCCGCCTGGACTGCAAGGCCCCGGAAGTCCCGCTCCAGATCCGAGCAGAGGGTCTCAGTCTCGAGGTAGCGGGCGTAGCCTCCGAAGAGCTCGTCCGCCCCCTGGCCCGCCAGGATCCTCTCATATCCCTGATCCCCCCCCCACTCCGCCACGAAGTAGAGGGTGGCGGCGATGGAGGCGTCGACGGCGTTGGTCCTGGGGATGACCGCCAAGACCCCTGTCAGGGCCTCCTCGATCCTTCGGGGATCGATGATCACCATCTCCAGGGATAGGTCAAGAACCTCGGCCGCCGTCTTCGCCCTCTTCAGGTCGGAGGACCCCTCGACACCCACGACGACGCATTTCCTTCTGGCCAGGGCCGCCACGAGGGCAGAGTCGACGCCGCCGGAGAGGGCGACGGCGACCCCCTCCTGCCCCCTCCGAAGATGGACGGCGGTCTCGATCGCCAGTTCAAGGTCCTCGGCGGGCGGCTGGGGATCAACGGCCCCGACCACCTCGCCATCGCAGATTATAGATCCCGCCGGACAATCGCCCGGGATTACGCCGAAGCGGTCCCTGGCAGCGCAGCCGTCCCAGGAAAGGGAGAACTCACCTCCGAAGCTGGAGATGCTACCGGGGTTCTCTTTGAGGATCTCCTCAACCTCGATTTCTGAGAGTCGCCTTCCATCAACCTCGACCCAACCCTTCAGCATCATGCCGGTGGCCATGAGGACCCGCCTTTCTCCCTCAGCTGGTTATAATGTTGTTCTCTCGGGATAGACCTTATGGATCCTCCTCGACCTCCATATCGAAAGAGGATCTTTTCGGGGTTTCGATCTGGTTTTTCCACGTCGATCAGATCGGTTGCCCAACGTTCTTCATCCCCATCGTTGAGGCTATCCGGGACACTTTGACACCGGTCTATCCAATAGCGAGCCAGCCGGCTTCGCCTTAGAGGCGCCCCCTCAACGACCGCATTCTCGGCATCGCCAGATCAGGGCCGTCGTCCCCCACTCCAGAGGCTCGATCCTCTCTATCTTGATCCTCAGATCTCCTCCCTCAAGCCAATCCTGATGTGCTTCGTCTCCATGTAATCGTATAAGGCAGACCGTGACCGCTCTCGCGAGAGGCCGCTCTCCTTCCACCCGCCGAAGGGGGCCTGGGGGACGATGGGGTTGTTCAAATTGATCCCCACGCTTCCCGCCTCCAGCCGTTCTGCGAACCTCAGCGCCGTGGTCATGTCCTCGGTGAAGACGTAGGCCGCCAGACCGTAGCGGGAGTCGTTGGCGAGCTTCAGGGCCTCCTGATTTGTAGAGAATCTCATCATAGGAGCCACCGGACCGAAAGTCTCCTCCCTCATCATCCTCATGGAATGATCCATCTTGTCCAGGATCGTGGGCAGGAAGAAGAAGCCCCGGCTATACTTTTCACCCTCCGGCTCCAGGCCGCCGTATAGGATCTCTGCGCCCTTTTTGGTGGCGTCAGAGATGTGATCCTTCGTCTTCTGCCTCTGGGCCTCACTGAACATGGGGCCCAGGTCCACCTCCGGATCGAGGCCATCTCCGATCCTGAGCGTCCCGGTCTTCTTTACCAGCTCGTCGGCGAACTCCTCGGCGACTGCATCGTGGACGTAGATCCTGTTGACGCTGATGCAGATCTGCCCCATGTTGGAGAAGGCCCTGTACATGCAGGCCTCTGCCGCCTCCCCGATCCTCGCGTCCTCGCATACTAGGAAGGGCGAGGAGCCCCCCAGTTCGAGAGAGAGCCGCTTGACGAATCGGGCAGCCTTCTCTCCGATCTCCTTTCCCGTAGCCGTCTCCCCGGTGAAGGAGACCTTCCGGGAGATGGGGCTTTCGACCAGCTCTCTTCCCACCTCCCTGCCGGAGCCGTGGACGAGGTTGAGAACGCCTGGGGGGAACCCGGCCTCGGCGACGGCTTCAGCGAAAGCGTTTGCCGCGAGGGGCGCTCTGCTCGAGGGCTTGGCGACGACGGTACAGCCGGCGGCGAGAGCCGGGGCCAGCTTCCAGGCCAGGAGGTCCACAGGATAGTTCCAGGGGGAGATGACGGCGGCAACCCCCAGTGGCTGCCTTATGACGAGACTCCTCGCCTTTCTGCTCGAAGAGGGGACGATCTCGCCGAAGTTCCTCTTCCCCTCCTCGGCGTAGTAGTCGAGAGCCTCTGCCGAGCCCACGATCTCCCTTCTCGCGTACCTCAGGGGCTTGCCCTGCTCCATCGTCAACAGGCGGGCGATCTCCTCTGCCCTCTCCCGGACCAAGTCCGCGCCCCGGGAGAGGAGTTTTCCCCTCTCCCAGGGACTGGTTTCTGCCCATCCGGGAAAGGCTCTCTCTGCGGCTTCGAGGGCCAAGGTCGCATCCTCGCGCCCCCCCAGGGAGACCTCGGCCACAGGCTCCTGATTGACGGGGTTATAGATTACGGCCGTCTTCCCGCTCAACGATTCTGCGGCCTGCCCATCGATCAACATCTTAAAACATGTCATCAGATCCCACCTCAAAGGTCTCAATTTTGATACCCATCGATTTAGACGTTCCCGAAAGTGGAAGTGCTAACTTCAATGGGTTCAAGTTGGCGCTTGTGAAAACCTTCTTAAACCTTCTGACCCCAAACAAAGGCCTGGAGGTCCTCTGCTTGGAGGGGCTTGCCAAAACCGCCTTTCGTCCGTTGTTAATCCCTGGAGAGTCAACGGCGAGAGGGATCTCAGGAGATGGCCATCTATGACCATGGACGACAATGCGATAGACCTTGCGCTGAGAGACCGAGCTTAAAGGATCGATTTGACGGGGATTTGATGAGAGAGGTACTGCTGGAGCTTAGGGAAGGTAAGTCGCACTTGTATTTTCCCGATAAATGTATCGGGTGTGCGACCTGCGTTGCCACCTGCCCCAAGGGGGAGCTTGTTATAGGCTCGGTGGGCGCCGTGGCCAGAGGGCTGATAGACAAGGACTTCATCGAGAAGAGGTGCCAGGCCTGCGTCTTCTGCGGGATCTGTGCCAAGGCCTGCCCCACGGGGGCCCTGGCCGTCAGAAAGGAGGAGAAAGAGGGGGCGGAGGATGAGGGCGGCGAATCTTATCTCTCCAGAGCGATTCCCCCCACCATCGTCGACGACAAATGCGTCCACTGCGGCCTCTGCGCCGACGTCTGCCCCCAGGGCTGCATCACCGTCGAGGACCGGAGGCTGGCCGAGGACGGAAGCCTCAGAGTCGAGGGGAAGACGGTCATCGACCAGGAGGCTTGTGTCCACTGCGGCTGGTGCGAGGCGGTCTGCCCCACAGACGCCATCACCGTCAGTAAACCCTTCTCTGGCACCTTCTTCCGGGACGAGAACGTCTGCATGGCCTGCAGGACCTGCGTCGACACCTGCCCCTGCAACGCCCTCTTCAACCGAGACTGGGGTCCCGGCGAGATCGTGGAAAAGGTTACCCACAGAGCTGATGCCTGCATCTTCTGCGGAGCCTGCTCCGTCGCCTGTCCCGTGGGGGCGATCACCGTGGAGAAGACGGCGATCCTCCCGGAGATGAAGAAGAAGGGGCTGGAGAAGAGGATCCTGGGGAAGACCGCCAGGCCCGCCCGGACCTCGGTCTTGAAGACCGACCGGGACGCCTGCCTGGGTTGCGGAAACTGCGTCATCGTCTGTCCGGTGAACGCCCTCTCCGACCCGTATCTCGCGGCGGGCCACCTCAACGAGCTGGACAACAAGCCCCTTCTGGAGGTGGAGAACGGGGCTATCGTGGTGGTCGACCAGGATGTCTGCGGCTCCTGCGCCACCTGCAGCCTGATCTGCCCGACGGAGGCGATATGGCTTGAGAGAAGGGAGGTTATCTGATGTCGACGATGGTCATCAAGAACGGCTCCGTCTTCGACCCCCTTAACGGGATCGACGGCGAGGTGATGGACGTCTTCATAAAGGACGGCAAAGTTGTAAAAGACCTCTCCGGTGCAGATCGAAAGAGGGTCGAGGTGATCGACGCACGGGGAAAGACGGTGATGCCTGGTGGCGTCGACTCACATGCCCACGTCGCCGGAGCGAAGGTGAATGCCGGAAGGCTGATGCGCCCCGAGGACCACATCGGCTCTGTGCAGCCGAGGACAAAGATCGCTCACTCCGGCTCGGGCTACACCGTTCCCAGCGTCTACAAGCAGGGGTACGACTACTCGACGATGGGCTACACCACCGTCTTTGAGGCGGCGATGCCCCCCCTGGAGGCCCGGCATACCCACGAGGAGATGAGGTCGACCCCCATGCTGGACATGGGGGCCTACCTGGTCCTGGGAAACAACTGGTTTTTGATGCGCTACCTCCACCAGGGCGAGATGGAGAAGGCCACAGCCTACGTCGCCTGGATGATGAAGACCCACAAGGCCTACGGGATCAAGTGCGTCAACCCCGCCGGGGTGGAGAACTGGGGCTGGGGCAAGAACGTCACCTCCCTGGACCAGCCGAACATCCACTTCGAGGTGACGGCGAGGGAGGTGATCTCCGGCCTCGCCGAGGTGAACGAGAGGCTGGGGATGCCCATCTCGCTCCACCTGCACGCAAACAACCTCGGCCACCCGGGAAACGCGGAGATCACCAAAGATTCTCTGGCCGTCCCCTCAGGCATAGGCCCGGATCAGAAGATGGGGGTCGAGTGGGCCGAGACGAAGATGGACCCGCATAGGAGCCAGAGCGTCTACCTCGCCCACGCCCAGTTCAACGCCTTCGGCGGTTCGGGCTGGAGGGACTTCGAGTCCGGAGCCGATGGGCTCGCCAAGTACGTCAACAAGGCAGACCACGTGGTCATCGACAACGGAGCCGTGCCCTTCGGCCCCGCCACCTGCATGACCGGCGACGGCCCCTCGATCCACGACCTCTACGTCCTGGCCGGGATGGGGGGCCAGAAGTGGTCGAACACCGACGTCGAGCTGGAGTGCGGCTCGGGGGTGATACCCTTCACCTACCTCAAGGGAAGCCCCATCAGCGCCGTCCAGTGGGCGATCGGCCTGGAGATGCTCCTTCTGGTGGACGACCCCTGGAAGACGATCATGACCACAGACCACCCCAACGGCGGGGTCTTCACTCAATATCCGCGGGTGATAGCGTGGCTGATGTCGAAGCGGGCCAGGGATGCGACCGCCGCCGAGTGCCACAAGTGGGGTTACGATAGATCCAGCCTCGGAGGGGTGGAGAGGGAGATGAGCCTCTTTGAGATCGCCATCTTAACCCGGGCCAACGCCGCCAGAACGATCGGGATGGCTCACCGGAAGGGCCACCTGGGGGCCGGGGCCGACGGAGACGTCGCCGTCTACGACATAGATCCCGAGAAGTTCGACCCCCACCAGGTCGAGAAGGTGGTCAGGGCCTTCGGAAGGGCGGAGTACACCATAAAGGACGGTATGGTCGTCGCCCGAGAGGGCGAGGTCGTCGCCGTCCCCGAAGCCAGGAGGTACTACTGCGAGCCCGAGGTCGACGAAGGGCTGACGAGAGATATGATGGCCGACGTAAAGGAGTGGTTCAAGTACTACACCGTCGGCTTTGCGAACTATCCGGTGCCGGACAAGTACCTCCGAAACCCCGAGCCGATCGTCATCAACGGGCCCGCCGAGGCCCGGGAGGGGAGGTGATGGGCGTGATCCAAAAAGTGAAGCTCACCCCCAAGGGGGAGATAGATATCATGGTCGAGGCGGAGCTGATATCCCCCGACCCCTTCGCCGGAAAGCCGGAGGCAGAGCTCTGCGAGATCGCGGTCTGGCAGGGGCCCAGAGAGGCGAAGCTAGCCGAGTTCTTCGAGGTCGAAGCTTGGGATGAGGAGACGACGGGTGATGAAGATGGTGCCGTCGAGATCCTGATCGACGGTGACGTCTCAAGGATAAAGAGGATCGGCCAGAGGATGACAAAAGGGAGGATCGAGATTATGGGCTCCGCCGGGATGCACCTGGGCTCTGAGATGGCCGGAGGCGAGATCCAGGTGAGAGGGGACGCCGGCCCCTGGGCCGGGATGAACATGAGGGGAGGACGCCTGGAGGTCGATGGAGACGCCGGAGACCACGCCGGATCCGCCTACAGGGGGAGCTGGCGGGGGATGAGTGGCGGGAAGATCCTGATCCACGGCAACGCCCGAAGCCAGATCGGAGGAGGCATGAGCGGAGGTGAGATCCTGGTCGAGGGATCGGTGGAGAACTTCTGCGGCATTCGGCAGAACGGCGGCCTGATTTTAGTGGGAAAAGACGCCGTCCGGGGGGTCGGGGCGGAGATGACGGGCGGCTCGATCGCAGTTTTGGGAAAGATCCAAAATTTCACCCCCGGCTTCGTCGCCTCTGGCACCGAGCGGGACCCGGTCATCGGCGATTTTAAGATCGAGGGCGAGTTCGCCAAGTTCCTCGGAGATTACGCCATAAGCAAGAGCCCGAAGGGTGTCCTCTTCGTCCAGGAGGCGGTGATATGAGCCTGGTGGTCAAGCTGAACACCGGCAGCACCATCGATGAGGGGAGGCTCGCCAAGGGGGGAGATAAGCTCACCGAGGACTACAAGATGGAGTGTGCCGTCTGCACCATAAGCCCGGAGGACTTCGAGGCCCTGGGGCGTCCTGAGAAGGTGAGGGTGACGGCGACGGACGGAGCTCGCCGGGTGTCGGTCCTCGCCCGGGAGGATGGGTCGGTCCCCCCGGGGCAGATCTTCATGCCGCGGGCGATCTGGGCCAACGTCGTCGTCGACCCGGAGACCTTCTCCACCGGCTCGCCCCTCTACAAGGGCGCGCAGGTCACCATTGAGCCCTCCCAGGATGAGGTATTGAGCGCAGAGGAGATCACAAAGAAGATGCTGAGGAGGAGGGGTTGAAAGTGGTCAGTAAAAACGTCATCTGTCCCGTCTGTGGGGCCTCCTGCGACGACGTCCAGGTCGAGCTGGACGGAGACCGGCTGACGGTGAAGAACGCCTGCAAGATGGGAAACGCCAAGTTCCAGGAGCTGGTGAGCGCCCACAGGATTCGCGAGCCCCTGATGACCATGGACGGCGAAGAGAGGGCCGTCTCCTGGGATGAGGCGATCGAGAGGTCGGCCCAGATCCTGGCCGGATCGAAGCGGCCTCTCCTCTTTATGGGGAGCGAGACCAGCTGCGAGGCGATGGAGGTGGGCCTCCACCTGGGCGAGTTCCTCGGGGCCGTCGTCGACTCCAACTCCACCGTCTGCCACGGCCCCACGGCCATGGGGATCCAGGAGGCGGGAAGGGTCGGGGCCACGGCCGGCAGCAGCAAGATCAGGGGAGATCTCGCCGTCTACTGGGGGTCAAACCCCCTGGAGTCGATGCCCCGCCACATGTCCCGGTACGCCATATATCCCCGAGGCCACTGGACCCGCAGGGGAAGGTTCGACCGGACGGTGATCACCGTCGATCCTCGGAGGTCACCGACGGCCGAAGACTCCGACCTTTTCGTTCAGCTGAAGCCAAACTCCGACTACGAGCTTCTATCGGCCCTACTCACCCTCCTTCACGGCAGAAGGCCTCACCACTCCGTCGAGGAGGTGACGGGCGTTCCCATCTCCGTCATGGAGGAGATGCTGGAGATGATGAAGGGCTGCAAATTCGGTACGATCTACGTCGGACTGGGGATCGCCTCCTCCTACGGAAAGCAGAGGAACGCGGAGCTCGCCTTCAACCTGGTCAAGGAGCTGAACGGCACCACCAAGTTCGTCATCGGAGCCCTGCGGGGCCACTGCAACGTCGCCGGGTTCAACCAGATGGCCTCCTACCTCTACGGCTACCCCTTCGGCCTCGACTTCGCCCGGGGCTACCCCCGGTACAACCCCGGCGAGTACACGGCCGTCGACCTCCTGCGGGAAAAGGACGTGGACGCGGCCCTGGTCGTCTCCGCCGACCTCGTCTCTCACTTTCCGGCATCTTGCGCGGAGTACCTGGCTGAGATCCCCACCGTCTGCATCGACATCGCCCCCTGTCCCACCACCCTGGTCTCGGAGGTGGTCCTCCCCGGGGTGATCGACGCCATGGAGTGCGACGGGACCTTCTACCGGCTCGACGACGTCCCCATCTACTTCAGGCCCTTCACATCCTCTCCCTTCGCCTTCACCGAGAGCAACGAGGACACCCTGAGACAGATCTTCGATCGGGTTAAAGAGCTGAGGTGAGGGGGCGGTGATCAGATGACCGGAAGAATGGTGGCTTCAATCTGTCCATACTGTGCCGTTGGCTGCGGCTATTACATCAAGGTCGAGGACGGCGGCGTCGCCTCCTTCTGCGAGGACGTCAGCCGATCCTCGGCGGTGGACAAGGCGGTGGGGGCGGCCCCGGTGACCGGGGTCGATCCGTCGAGGTCTGCCCTGATAAACACCGGCAGGCTCTCCTCGGTGATCGTCTCCAAGGCCGCCAGAGCCGGTTTTCCCGTCCTGGTCAGCAGGGCGGGTCCTCCGAACGCGGGGATCGAGCTCGCCCGAAGCCTCGAGATGACCCTGGCGGCCTTCGCCAGGAGGCCCAGGCCCTACGTCTACTCCGGCGAGGGAAGGATCTCTTAAAGATGGAGACGAGATTGAATATCGGATGTGATTTTGAGGATGAACGGGGAAGAGATCAGAAAACCGGATCTTCTGGAGATGGCAAGGGCGAAGTTCATCGATGAGCTGGACCATTGGTGTGACCAAAGAGGCGTTTCGAGGGACGATCTGGACGACCGGGTGGTGGCGACCCGACCCCTCAGCTCCTTTGAGGCGATCGGCTCCCCCGAGAGGGACGACTTCCCCCTCCTGAGGGGAAAAGAGGTTCTGATGGAGGCGAACTACCGGGGGTCCCTGGGCCAAGCCTTCACCTCCGCCGCCGGCGTCTTCAGCGGAACCCTGGAGGAGGTGCTGGAGCTATCCCTGGAAGACGCCTTCGATCGGGCCGTCCTCGTCTCCACCATCAACGCCGTCCTTCGAAACCTGGGGCTCGTCGAGGGGACGGTCCACTGCAGGGATTCCGGTCCTGAAGACTGCGCCACAGATCTGGGACGATGGCTGAGGGAGGAGGAGGCAGACCGCGCCGGCCTCGTCGGGATGCAGCCCGCACTCCTCTCTTCTCTGGTCGAGATCCTGGGCTCCGAGAACGTCATGGTCTCAGACCTGGCCTGCGCCGGAGAGGTCCGTCTCGGGGTCCGAGTCCTGGACGGGATGGCCCCCGAACTCCTCTTCGAGAGGTCCCCCCTCGTTCTGATCACGGGGACGACCCTGGTCAACGGAACGGTCGACGCCCTTCTGGAGACGGCGGATGGATACGGTTGCCGGGCCGTCTTCTACGGGACTACCATAGCCGGGGCGGCGCGCCTTCTCGGCCTTGAAAGATGGTGCAGCTGCTCGAAGTGATCTTCCACTCCGAGCGATAAGGTAAAATTCTAGCTCTCAAAATTCCTCGTCGAGGCGAACTGATTTGATCGAAGATAGGTCCATCCTGGTGACGGGCGGCGCGGGCTTCATCGGAAGCCACCTTGTCGACCGGCTCGTGGAGTCGAACAGGGTCGCGGTCCTGGACAACTTCAGCTCCGGAAAGAGGGAGTTTCTCGAGGATCACCTAACGGATCCGAACTTCAGTCTGATCGAGGCGGACCTCCTTGACCAGAAGGCGGTCGAGGCCGCCCTGGAGGATAAAGACCTCGTCTTCCACCTGGCCGCCAACCCCGACGTCAGGATCGGGGCCGAGGACACCCGAACCCACCTGGACCAGAACATCGTCGCCACCTACAACCTCCTCGAGTCGATGAGGAAGAAGAGGGTCGCCGAGATCGCCTTCACCTCCACCTCCACCGTCTACGGCGAGGCGGAGGTGGTCCCCACCCCCGAGGATTACGGACCGCTCCTACCGATATCCCTCTACGGGGCCTCCAAGCTCGCCTGCGAGGCGCTGATCTCGGCCTTCTGCAGCACCTTCGATATGGGTGCCTGGATATTTCGGTTCGCCAACATCGTCGGCGAGAGGGGAACCCACGGGGTCATCGTCGACTTCATAAAGAAGCTGGAGAAAGATCCGAAAAATCTCGAGATCCTGGGCTCGGGAAGGCAGAGGAAGTCGTATCTTCTGGTCGATGACTGCGTCGACGCCATGATCTTCTCTCTCGCCCATTCCCAAGACCGGGTCAACGTCTTCAACATCGGCTCCGCCGACTCAGTGGACGTGACCGAGATCGCGGACGTGGTGGTCGAGAAGATGGGCCTGGAGGAGGTCAGGTACGGGTACACCGGCGGGATCGAGGGCCGCGGCTGGAGGGGAGACGTCAAGACGATGCTCCTCTCCATCGAGGCGATAGAGGAGCTCGGCTGGACGCCCCGTTTCAACTCGAGACAGTCGATCGAGGCCGCCACAGAGGCGCTTTTGGACCGGCGTTGAAGTCCGGCATTTGTGGTTCCTGCCCACCTTAGGATGCTGTTCATCGTAGTGGACAGCCCGAAGGTCATCAACATCTGAAAGTTTATATTGTTCTAGCGCGTCCCGTATCAGGTTTCGGATGGTATCCTTACTGCGAGGGATCAAGAGATTGAATATCGACTCTATCCCTTCGTATGAGACGTGGTGGTGTCTCAAGATCTGGCACATCTCAGAGATGACACCAAGAATCTGACCTATGAGATCGTCCCAGAAGCTGGGGCCTCATCAATAATAGGGTATGGGGCAGTCTTTTGGCGGGGAGAGCGACGCCCGAGCCTAACCATCGGCGGAAGTGTCTCGTCGTGCCGTAGGGAAAAGCCTCATAAACCAGGGGGATGATAACGTATAATCGTTATAGTATCTGGAGGTGATATGAATGATCGGAGAGGTCCTGGTCGCCATCTCGGCCTTTGGCCTGGCGTGCTGGCTCTACCTAATCCGCTACGTCAATGTCGAAAACTGACGCCGCCGCCGCAAGCCTAGAATGCCTTCGACCATGCAGCTTTTCTGAGCCTCTGAGAGCCCTTCTGCCGCCTTCTAAAAATCCCGCCGCCCATCTTTATCCAGGACCACATTCTTCGCATGAGGCCGAACCCTCCGTCAGCCATGCTTGATCTCGGCCTCGTGCCACCTTTTTTACATACGCCCGTCGGAATTGAGCAATCCGGCTTTACAGGCAGGGGAGCCAGTCGATGGTGCTGGTGGTGCTCTCGTTCTTGGAGAGCTTGATGTACTTCTCTATCGAGAAGACCCCGGTGACGTCCTCGACGCTTCTTCCCACCTCGAAGTGCCTCCCCTTGCTGTCGGGGTTGGGGTCTTTGGAGAGCCAGCCGATGTGGCCCACCCCTATCACGTTGGCGTTGAAGCTGGCCTCGATGCCGCTGTTGTTCACCTCGTTGAGATAGCTGTCGCCCGCCGTTTTTATCTCGGTGTTCTTCATCAGGCTCTCGGCGTGGGTGTACTGCTCTGTGACCACGGCTCCCGCATCGTAGTTTGCGACGCAGAGCCGATCCTGCCACTTCTTATCGTAGGTGCCGGTCTGGTAGCTGACCGGGAAGTACTCGAAGTTGGCCTCCTGGGTGTAGTTGATGGTATTGTGGTTGACGCTGAGCTCGAACTCGGTGCGGTCATAGAAGTTGCCGCTTCCCGAGATCCTCTCCACGATCTTCTGGCCGCTGTAGCCCTGGGCGGTCTGGCCTACCAGCTCGTGGCTCCGGTAGCCCACCCCCTGGATCACCGACCGCTCGAAGACGTAATTGGCAGCCGTCCCTGATCCCGCCAAAATCAGCACCAGGACCAGGGCAACGCAGCATAGCCGATTCAAGGTGAACCTCCCCGATGACCCGGTGACGGCCTTCTCGTTTAAAAATGTGTCGAGATATTTTCGATCCAATAAATAAATTAATCGAGTTGAAGTAGGTCGCTTTTTGGCGGGTGGCGGAAGATCAGAGGTCCGGAAGCGATATCAAGAGATCGACCAGCTCTTCGATCAGATCGTCGCCGAAGGGCGGTGACGCGTCCACCATCCTGACCGGATTTTTGACCTCGATCCCGCCGAGGACGATCTTGGGAAGGCCGCTCCTCTTGAACCCCTCGACGATGGCGTACTCCACCCCACCATTTCGGAGCTCCTCCAGGGCCTCCTCCAGGCTGCCTCCCCTGGCCACCTTGAAATAGACGCCCTCCTGGCCGACGCCCACCACCGCCTCCGCCCCGGCGTCGAAGTGGCGTCTGGTATCGCCCCGATCCTCGACCGGGTGGCCGGGCATGTTCTTCACCGTCCCCACCCTGCCGCGTCCCTTCAGAGATCGGACCAGAGCCTCCACCAGGGCGGTCTTGCCCGACTTCTTGGGTCCCACAACCGATATTATCTTCAAAATATCGCCTCCGTGAATTCTCTCCGCTGCGGGTGGTTCAGGCCGTCATCAGGGACGCAAGGAACCGGGCGTAGATCGAGAGGTCCTCCAGGGTCACGTTCTCGTCGGGGCCGTGGGGGTTGGAGTCGGTCTGGCGGCCGACGCCGTAGACGCAGGAGGGGATCCCGGTCACTTCCACCACGTAGGCCTGGTCCAGGCTGTACTGGGCGCCGGCGAGCCGGGGCCTCTTTCCCGAGGCCTTCTCAAGAGCTCGCGAGACCTCTGCGACCCAGGGGTGGTCGGGGTCGATCCTCATCGGCGGGTAGCCCATCCAGGCCCGCCATTCGAGGTCGACGGGAAGGGCGGCCACGGCCCTCTCCATCTCGGAGGCCGCCTCCTCCATCCTCTCCTCGGCTATCACTCTCCGGTCGCCCCTGACCACGCACCTGTCGGGGACGATATTCTCCTTGACGCCGCCGTGGATTACGGTGACGTTGAGCATCGGCCTCACCTGATCCAGGCCGAAGGGCTGAAGCTCCGAAGAGGCCCGCAAGGTGGACCTCCTCGCCTCGACCCTCTTCTTCAGCTCCAGGAGGGCCTCTATCACTGGGATGGCCTTCTCGATGGCGTTCTCTCCGAGGAAGCTTGCGCCGGAGTGGACCGACCTTCCCCGGACCGTCGCCTGCCAGGTGATTATGCCGTTGCAGCCGATGATGACGTCGTCGGAGAAGCTGTCCATGCAGAGCATCTGGTCTCCCTGGACCAGCCCCGCGTCGGTGAAGTAGCAGAGGCCCGAGTACCCCCCCACCTCCTCGTCGGTGGTGAGGAGGATCTCCAGGTTATACTGGTGCCTCCCACAGGCTCTGACCGCCCCGAGGGCGGAGACGAGGGCCGCCACCGCTCCCTTGGAGTCGGCGACCCCCCGGCCGTAGACCCTCCCCTCCCTGATATCCAGGTCGAAGGGGTCAGAGGACCACCCGTCACCGGCGGGGACGACGTCGAGATGGGTGTAGATCACCAGGGTTTCTTCGGCCCCGGCGTCCAGCCGGGCCCGAAGGTTCACCCGGTCTCCCACCAGGCCCGCCACCCCGCACCTCTGATCGAAGATCTCCTGAGGCATCACCACCTTCTCGGTCTCAAACCCCAGGTCTTCGAAGATGGGGATCAGGTGGTCGACGATCTGGTGGTAGTTCTTGCCGGGAGGGGCGACGGTCTCAAAACGTACCAGGTCCCTCAGCGCCTCCAGCATCTCGGGCGTCTTCGAATCCAGATATCGATAAAGCTCCATATATCTCAGCATATTTATTCTGACCCGGGCCCTATTAAAGGCTTCTCTGACCTCGACCTCGCGGGACGGCCTCGACTCCGGCGGAACTCTCTTCAGGATATCGAGGCACTTAGCCTCGAGCCTCGGAAATAAGACCTCTTCAAGATGTTTCGCCCTTCCCGGCCCGTACCTCCTCTTCCTCAGGTTCTCGATCTGGGAGTCCAGGATCCCACCCTCCCGGATGATCACGTCCAGTCTCGCGGCGCCGAACTCGACCTTGTGCCGCTCAGGAAGAACGAGGGAGATCTCGATGAAGGTGTCGGTCTCAAATCCCATGCCGCCGTACAGCCGAGATTCCTCCTAGATCGCCCCCGGCGCGGAGACGAGGCTCACGATGCCGATCGTTAAAAGCCCCACCAGGATCATTCTCATGCCAGAGACGATCATCCGCTCGTGGCTGATTTTGGCCAGAAATAGCCCCAGGACGAAGAGGCAGCCGAGGCCCAGGCCGAGGGAGGCGATAAAGGCGGCCTCCATATCGATCCTCGGCACCAATAGGTAGGGGAGGACGAGGATGGCGGCCCCTACGGCGGGGCTGATCCCGTTCACCAGAGCTACGACGATGGTGGCAAACTCCGAGGCCCTGGCAAACTGGCTCTTCTTGAGATCGATCAGCATGGCAGCCTCCAGCTTCTTCAGGTCCCTTCTCCTCTCGGCCCTTTCCGCCAGGTAGGCGCTGCTCATGCCGGAGATTCCGAGGGCTATGCTTCCTCCAGCTCCGGCCTTGATGACGATGTCAGGATCTGAGAGGCCAGAGAAGTGGGCTCCGATGACGACGCCCATGAGGGTGAGGATGCCGTCGAAGGCGTTCATCACGAAGAGCCGTCTTGCTATCCTGTAGGCCTGGCTGACCCGAAGGTAAGTTCGAAACCTCTCCCAGCTCGTATCCATGGCATACGACCATCTGAACTCCTTCGGCTTAATCTTTGGCGATCAGAGACCTTCCGGTCATGGCTGCGGGGATCGGAAGGGCCAAGAGGTCCAAGACCGTAGGGGCGACGTCGGCGAGAATTCCGTCGTCGCGGAGCCTCGCTTTTTCGCCATCCATTATCAGAACGAAGGGGACGGGGTTGGTGGTGTGGGCCGTGTGGTGCTGGCCGGTACCAGAATCTTCCATCTTCTCGGCGTTTCCGTGGTCTGCCGTCAGCAGGACGGCTCCACCATGGGCCAGGACCTCCGAGACGACCCTTCCGACGCACTCGTCGACCGCCTCCACGGCCTTAACCGCCGCTTCGAAGATCCCGGTGTGGCCGACCATGTCCGCGTTGGCGTAGTTGAGGACTACGAGGTCGTAGAGATCCTCTCTGACCTTCTCGACGACGGCATCTGTCACCTCGAAGGCGCTCATCTCCGGCTTTAGGTCATAGGTGGCGACTTTTGGCGAGGGTATCAGGACCCTATCCTCTCCGGGGCTCGCCTCCTCTTCTCCCCCGTTGAAGAAGAAGGTGACGTGGGCGTACTTCTCCGTCTCGGCGATCCGGAGCTGTCTCATTCCGGCCCTGCTCACCACCTCGCCGAGGGTATCTTTGAGGTACTCGGCGGGGAAGGCGACGGGGGCTTCGATCGACGCCTCGTACTGGGTCATGCAGACGAAGTGGAGGTCGATCTTCTCCCGGTCGAACTCGCAGAAGTCTGGGTCTGTAAAGGCCTTGGTGATCTGGCGGGCTCGGTCGGGCCGGAAGTTGAAGAAGATCAGGCTATCGCCGTCTTCGACCAGGCCCTGGGGATCGACCACCGTGGGCTTGAGAAACTCGTCGTCCTCGCCCCGGTCGTATCCGGCCCTCACCGCCTCCTCCGGACCTTCGGCGAAGAATCCCTCGCCGGAGGTCATGGCCCGGTAGGCGAGCTGTGTCCTCTCCCACCTTCTGTCCCGGTCCATGGAGTAGTACCTGCCGGCGACGGTGGAGACCTTTCCAACGCCGATCGACCTGATCTCCTCCGCAAGCTCCCGGAAGTAGCCCAGAGCGCTTCTCGGAGGCACGTCCCTACCGTCCAGGATGGCGTGGATGCGGACCCACTCCAGACCCCTCTCCTTCGCGAGCCTGAGGAGGGCATAGAGATGGCTGTTGTGGCTGTGGACGCCGCCGTCGGAGAGGAGGCCCATCAGGTGGAGGGTGGCATCTCCCTCCTTCGTCCGGTCTATGGCCTCGATCAGAACCGGGTTCTCGTAGAATGAGCCGTCCTTGATAGCGAGGTTGATCCTGGTGTAGTCCTGGTAGACCACCCTCCCCGCGCCCAAGTTGAGGTGGCCCACCTCGGAGTTTCCCATCTGGCCTTGCGGCAGGCCGACGTCCAGACCCGCGGCGCCCAGGGTGGTGAAGGGGCGAGATCTCTTGAGGCAGTCTATGTAGGGGGTTCTGGCGGAGGCGATGGCGTTCCCCTCGATCTCGCCGCTCTCACCGAACCCGTCCATGATAATGAGCATGACAGGCTTCATCGCCCTGAGGGTAGCCTCAGATCAAGATAACCCTTTGGTCGATCCTTCAGATCTTGAAGCCGTGATCTCCGATGAGGGGGACGAAGACGACGCCTCCGTGATGCTCCAGCTCGAAGCCCTCTTCGGTCTTGACGACCAGGACCAGCTCCTGGTAGCAGGTCCCCACCGGGATCACCAGCTTTCCTCCCACTTTGAGCTGTTCTTTGAGGGGCTCGGGCAGCTTCGGCGCCGTCGCCGCGACGTTGATCCGGTCGTAGGGGGCGTGTTCGGGAAGGCCAAAGCTTCCGTCACCCTCGGCGACGGTCACGTTCTCGATCCCCGCCTCTCGAAAGTTCTTCCTGGCGAAGACCACCAGCTCGGGGATCCGCTCGATGGAGTAGATGTGCCCCTCGGGCCCCACCAGCTCCGCCATCACTGCGGCGTGGTACCCGGAACCGGTTCCCACATCAAGAACCTTCATACCCTCCTGAAGGTCGAGGATCTCACACATGATCGCCACCATGTGGGGGGCGGATATCGTCTGGCCCTCGCCGATGGGAAGGGGATGGTCCTCGTAGGCCATGTGGCGTATGCCGTCGG
>NZ_JBNGCU010000036.1:0-5364 GCF_049974945.1 Methanocrinis sp.
CGAGGAGAACGGGGTTCCGGTCGAGATCTCGGGCCTCGCGGGGATCGACCCGGACAAAGAGATCCTCCGCCTGGAGTCCATGGTCCAGACCGGGATCGCCCCCCGGATCCCGGGGATATCGATGAGGGCGGTTCCCTTGGAGGGCGGAAGGTCCGTCATCGTGGTAAGGATACCCAAGAGCTGGGCCTCCCCCCACATGATCACCAAGGGTTCCTCCCGGTTTTACTCCCGAAACTCCGCAGGCAAGTACCCTCTCGACGTCTTCGAGATCAGGACCGCCTTCTCCATCACCGGGACCGCCGCCGAGAGGATGAGAGATTTCAGAGCGGAGACCCTGGCGAAGATCGTGGCCGAGGAGACTCCGGCCCCCCTGAACGAAGGGCCGAAGATGGTCCTCATGGTCGTCCCCTTCGGGGCCTTCGAGCCGGCCTCTCGATTCGACGTCTCCTCCCTTGTCCAGAGGTACAAAAGCGGCAAGGGCACCCTCCCCCTCCCCCTGACGGGCCTATTTTCGGGCTTTAGGTACAACTTCGACGGCCTTCTCACCTACGACGACCGGGGCTCCTACTCCCAGACTTTCGTCAGCGGGATCATCGAGGCCGTCGACTCCGTCATCCTCGGCGATCAGTCCGACCACCCGGACGGCGATAAGGCTATACCGAGCTTGAGATTTGAGGAGACTCTTCTGGACGCGCTCCCCAAGTACATCCAGACTCAGGTGCATCTCGGGGTAGAGCCCCCGGTCTTCGTGATGCTCAGCCTTTTGGGGGTGAAGGGCCGAAGGATGCAGGTCGATGGCCCTGACTTTTCGGGACACGGGGAGGTCCGGATAGACCGGGACGCCCTCCTCGTCCCCGAGATCATGGTGGAGAGCTTCGAGCGAAGCTCTGAGGAGATCCTGAGGCCAGCCTTCGACGCCGTCTGGAGGGCTGCAGGCTGGGAGAGGTCGATGAACTACGACCAGGACGGTCGTTGGATCGGCCGGAGGTGATTCAAAACCGGAAAAAGTATTAAATTTTGAAGATGCGATAACACAAACAACTAAAGGCCGGGATGGACCACAAACCCCTTCTCTGTGGATATATCCACCGCGTGCTTTCCTGTCGTGTGGGGCGTGCCCCTCATCTTCAGTATCTCCAGGGACCTCTTGCGCATCCTGTCCACCTCGGTGTTGTAGAGGATGATCACGCCGTCGGCGATGTAGGCGAGGTCCGTCGGGTAGGGCGCGCCGGGCTTTGCCTCGCCGGTGACGATCGTCGCCGTCTGCCAGTTCTTTGTAAAGGTGGCGAATCGGAAGAGAAAACGGCGATAATCCTCCCCCAGGATATCCTCGAATACGGAGATGGGGTCGATGACGATCCTCTTCGGCTTGAAGCTCGTGATATCCGACTCGATCGTCTTCAGGATCTGGTCCATATCCTGACCTGCCTCCATGGCGTAGCTCAGGTCGACATACCTTATCTCCCGGCCGAAGCACTTCAGGTCCACGAAGGCGTAGTTGGACATGAACTTCAAGAGCCACTCCGGCGGTTCGCTGAAGGTGGTGAAGTAGAGCCCCTGCTCGCCCGCCCGGGCGCCCTCGAAGAGGAACTGCATGCAGAAGGTGGTCTTGCCCGTACCCGTATCCCCAGCCACCAGAACCGTAGAGGGGAAGGGAAGTCCCCCGTTCATCATCTCGTCCAACCCCGGTATTCCCGTCCTGATCCTCTCCATATCTGCCATCTTCATCACTCCAAAGTCATCGGTTGGCCTTGATGTACCTCTTCAGATCGTGAAAGCTCTCGCTCTCGAGGAAAGCCTCCTCATATGCCCGATACGTCCTGATGTACTCGGCGTGAGGCCAGATCAGGGGTGTGACCACGTAGGCGAAGCCCTCCTGCCACTTGGAATGGTCCTTTATCCCCTCGATCATCACCAACTTATCGTCCCTCAAGATCCCCGAGGTGCTGTAGCTCTCCATCCACTCATCGAATCGTTGTATGGTGGAGAGGTGCTCGGGGAGAAGGTGGTCGGAGGCGATCTCGGCCACCCATCCCAGGTAGGCCTCCGCCCTATCGTCGTCGCCGATGTGGATGAAGTGTCTTGCCAGCTGACAGGTGAAGTGGGGCCAGGGACCGTAGCCGCCGTTGTTCCTGTTCCAGGACTCAGGGTAGCGGTTGAGGCCGCCGAGCTCCCGATCCCAGAGGGCGACGTGGATCCTTCTCACCGTATTGATGACCCTCAGATCTCTATCGTCGAGGAGCTCGAAGTAGGCCGGAGCGTACTCGGCGGCGTCCGGGTCGACGACCGTCGACGCGTAGGGATCGTAGCCGAGAGGCTTGCTGGCCATCTCTTTTATCCTTATGTTCTTGATGAAGGTCCGCCTTCGGGGGCTGTAAAGTCTGGTCAGTATGTTCCCCCTTATCTTCAAAGCCTCCCGGTTCCAGCGGGCGACATCCATGCCCAGGACGCGGCCCATCTTGACCGCCTGGATTAGGCCAGCACAGCAGCTGCTGTTGGCCCAGATCTCAAACCCCTGCTCGTAGGCGGGATACTCGTGAATGCTGTTTATGGTGTGGATCAGGTTTATCTCTTCGTTCTTGTTCTTGATGATGAACTCCACGGCCTTTTCGACGTTGCTCCAAAACTCCCTCGCTATCTCGTAGTCCACCTTCTCACAGTACTTTCCGAGGGCGTAGAGGACGAGGCCGTTGCCGTCGATCTGAAGCTCTTTGTAGCTCGTGTCCGTTCCCTCGATGTCGCACCTCTGAGGCATCTCACCGGTGGGCTTCTGGGTGTCGAGGACGAACTCAAGCCCCCTCTTCGCCTCCTCCAAGAGGCCCGCCTCCAGGGCGCCCAATACGATTATCGAATGGTCTCTCGCATAGATGAACGGGTAGCGTGTGCCCGGGGGGCTGGCGTAAAAACCACCGTTTTTGTGCTGATTTCTTCTGAGGACTTCGACGCTGGAATCGTACAGCTTTTTGGCTTCTCTGAGGTTCATGGACCATCCTCCTACTTAAACCGGAAGATGCAGACCGACTTGGTCAAAAGCTCGTCGATCTCGGCCTTGGTCAGATCGGCCTCTTCGATCGCCTCCTGGTTGTAGACGGCTCTGCCTTCGACGTTGGCGTCGCTGGCGAGGTGGATCGCCTCTTTTCCGGCCAGCTCGGCGCGCTTCGCTCTGAAAGTATGATGGAATATGCAGAAGATGTTCGAGGCCGCAAAGCTCCCTCGAACCCTCTCGCTATTTAAAAGCTCCAGGAATTCCTCGGGCATTCCTTCATACTGATCCACAAACTTCTGGAGCATGTTGGCGAAGGGACAGATATGGAGGCAGTTGACCTTTCCCCTCGGATCCCCCTCCAGCCCGGCCCCCTCTCTCTCGCCCAGGTTTTTGGCCACGCTCTCGATCCATTCGATGCTCTCATCGAGGTCGCCCCTCCTGACGCTTTCGATTATCGCCACGAGAAAGGCGTCCGAAACCAGCTTTACGACGTCCATCAGTTCCACCTCACGTCGGAAGATCTTCTGGTATCTTTCATCTCAAGATCTCCATCAGGGCCCGATTCCAGCCGACCGGCCCCACCCCCTCGGACCGCTTCACCTCCAGGTCCACGGGCTCGTAGGAGCCGTCAGGCTTCTGAACCAGGACCGGCAGGTCCACCGACTCCAGCATGGGCAGATCGTTTTGGCTGTCGCCGACTCCGATGGTGGTGACCTCTCCGAGCTCGCGCCTGAAGATCTCTGTAAGGGTGGAGACGGCCCTGCCCTTATCGTTTTTGCCCATAATGTGCAGGTACCTTCCACCCCTGGTGCAGCTGAGCCCCCTCTTTTTGATCTCCTCCAAAACTGCCTCTGCACCTTCCCCGTCTCCGATCACCTTGAAGGGCTCGTCGTACTCCCTCATCTTGGAGAGCTCCGCCGACTCCAGATCCAGTCCCGAGTCCTCGGCGATCTTTTGGGCGGTCATGTCCCCGAAGCCCTCGATCTCGGTCTTTGTCTCCCTCTCCACCTCCTTCAAGACCTCTCGAAGGATGGGGTAGGCGGTCCCCTGCTCTATCACCAGATACTCTCCGAGCTGCTTATTCGAGGGGAAGGGGACCTCGAAATAACCCCTGGGGATGAATATGGCCCCCCCGTTCTCGCTGATGAAGGGATCGGAGATCCCCAGCTCCTCCCGGAACTTCTCTATCTCCGCCCTGGTCTTGCTGGTGCAGACGACCAGAGGAATCTCCTCCTCTCGAATCCTCTCCAGAGCCGGACGGGCCGCCTGATAAGAGTAGGTGTGGTGATCGATCAAAGTCCCGTCCATATCGGTGAATATCACGTATTTCAGAGCTTCCTCCCCCTTCTTGGTCCTTTCCCCCACCGGACCCGGTTCTGATCCCGGTTTCAGCCCTCCCGAACCGACCTTTCGTCTTCGAGGACGGACTCGATCAGCCGTCGTCTGAGCCGAGGAACGGCGGAGGTGGCCCTGAGCCAGTCGGGGATGTGATAGCTCTGAGGGTTTTTTATATACTCCTCGCCGGCCTCGATTATCACCATCTCGAAGGCGTCGACCATCAGCTCCTCTTCGTGCCGGTTGTAGGTCAGCTGGTTACATACCGAGTCTGCGTAGTACTTCCTTATCCAGTCCTGGGCTTTTCTGCGGTACATGACCCTCAAGGCATGGAGAAACTCTGAGGAGATCTCCAGCTTCTGCTCCTCGACGAGAAGGGCCTCGAATAAGGTGATCAGAATATCGCCCGCCATCTTGAGAAGCCCCTCAGACCGGTCCGTTCCCACCTCCTTGTGCTCGTGTTCAAATAAGCCCAGATCCGTCTGACAGATCCTCTTGTTCACCGCCGACCTGTAGACCTGGTAGAGGGTCCCCACCTCCAGCCCCCAGTTGGTGGGTATCCTGATGTTCCGAGCCAGGTCGGAGGTGAGGGCGATCTCTCCGGAGAGGGGATACTTGAAGCTGGAGATGTACTGAAGAAAGGCTGATGAGCAGCCCATCTTCGTCGATAGAGCTTCGAGGAGGGGGCGGACGAAGAGTCTGGTGTTCCTTCCGTAAAACTTGGGTCGGTCGCCACCGATCCGGGCGTAGTAGCCTTTGTTGAAGAAGTAGTCCAGTTTGGGATCGACGAGGGGGTAGGCGAGCTTCATGGGCAGGTCGCAGGTGTAGTTGACGATGTCTGCATCGTGCAGGATTATCGCGTAAGAGTCTATCGAGGCGACCCCCAGGGCCAGCCAGACGTCCCTGCCCTTTCCCTGAAAGCTGACCACATCTATCCCCACCTCCCCCAAATCCTCCAGAACCGCTTTTACAGAGGGGCCGTTGCACCACATTATCCGGTGAGGGATCTCAAGACGGTCCCCGAAGAAGCGGACCACCCTCTC
>NZ_JBNGCU010000036.1:5464-17623 GCF_049974945.1 Methanocrinis sp.
ACATTATCCGGTGAGGGATCTCAAGACGGTCCCCGAAGAAGCGGACCACCCTCTCAAACTCCTCTTTCGACTGGGCGTAAAGTGGCACGGTCACCCCGCTCAAGAAGGTTGCCTTGTTCAGCTCTGAGAGGATTTTTGGGATCGTCCTCTGCTCCGTCTCCCCCCAGAGCAGGGGCAGAACCAGGTTCGTGGGCCTCTCCTGGCAGAACTCCTCCAGGAGTTCTCTGGTCTTGGTCCTGTCGTAGCCAAAATCGTGGATGTTGGTTATAAAACCCTGCTCAAAATCCATCCTCACCCCTCTCTTCTTCCGGGCTGGAAGTCGGCAGTAACGTATGGACCTAATCTTATTTAGGCCTGTTGGATAACTCTTTCGCCATAAAAATTGCTCAATTTCGAGATGTAGCCCGGCTTCGAAGGAAAAGTCTGGCGATGTGAGCATAAAATGAGGCTCATATTATTTTGGTCGCCCCAAGACCCCCGACGAACCGCCCTTTCTCTCAGATTGTCAGAAATCTCCTGGGGGCGAGACTCGTTGCGAGCATCACCATGTTTATCTCTCGGTGATCGGTCCAGGTCCTAGCCTCCCTGTTCTCGTGGTCCATCCAGAACTGCTCTATAACTCCGCGCAGGGGCGAGTATGCTACGAGATCTTCGACGATTCCTTGAATGAGTGCTCTCTCGCTGAAGGACCCTGGCTTTTCTTCGACCAGCCTCAGCAGCTCTTCTGCGGCCGAGAGGCCGATGGATAGCCCCAGCTCCCGGAAGGCCAGCCGATACTCTGCAGGACGATCAAGGGCGTCGCCCTTCACGAAGGCCTCCATCCCGACCAGGGCCGCCTCCAGCACGGTCTCCAGAAGTCCACCGTCCTTCAATCTGCCAAGGACCGTCAACTGTCCTATTCTAGAGGCGTCGAAGAGGAGGCCGCCGATGCCGAGAGGATCGATGGTGACCAGGTCGATCCCGCGGCAGATCTCCATCATCTCGGCGATCTCGGATCTGAGGTCGAGAGGCGGCGACTGGCCGGAGTTTCCGGCTCCGGCCGCCGAGAGCTCGCAGTAGGTTACGAGGCCGTCGAGGGGGTCGTGCTGGCCCATCGACGAGACCAGAGGGCGGCGAAGGTCTATGCTCATCTTCCACCGGATCATCTTTCTGCCGCCGCGGGGCGATCTGCGAACAAAACCCGCATGGGCAGCTTCGGCGAGCTCTATCGCCCACCTGGTGTAGGTCGGATCGCCGGTGACCTTCCCTGCGCAGTTGAGGGCGTGCATCCACTTGGTCAGGTAATGGTAGTACTGCCCGTCCCGATCCCACTCCAGCCGCTCGTCGGAAGGCTCTCCCGGTCCGCGCTCGTTCAGCTCCTTTCCGATCCGGAGCCCTCCGGCGGTGGGATGGATCTCTCCCTCTCCTTCAGCAAGACCGCTGATCCAGCCCCGTCTGGGATCGTCGTCTCGGTGGCGGCCGAGGGTGTGATGGACCTGGTCGATGAGGCGGAGGCCGAGATCCCGGCAGTTCGGATCGCAGGTCCGGCCGAAGAGCTCAAGGTAGCTACAGACCGCGAAGGCGTCGGTCCAGAGGTAGCGGCGGGGATGATCGGCGGCCGGCTTAAGCCCTGTCAGACGGGCAAAGTCGACCATGATCTCCTGAACGGGCAGGATGATTGCCTTTCGGTTCATATATATATCAACTTTTATATCGATCTCTAAAAATTTTAGCGAATCGTCGAAGGTTGCATCTTCTGATATCTGATCAGCTATGGGACCCGTAAGAAGATATAATATGGTTCAAAGAATTTAAGAGTTACTGCGATTTAGAGTTTGTTGCGGAGCTTTTGGCCCTCAAAGATCTGGATAACCTTTTCACCTCCACCGCCCAAATAAAAGAGCATGGAAGCCGAGGAGATGAAAGTGATCGAGGATAGGGTGCTGACGCCTGTGACGGAGATAGATATCAGAGAGCTGGCCGAGGTATACGACGAGAGAGACGTCTACCTCTCGGTCTACCTCCCGACCGCTTCGGGAAAGGACGATGCCGAAAACCATAGCTTCGTCGGCGCGAGGGCGAAAGCCATCGAGGATGCCCTCTCCAGGGAGCTGAAGGAGATATTCAGGGAGACGATGGAGATGGTCGATGACCACCTCTTCTCCGAACCCATCCCCGGCGAGAGAGGCCGAATAATCTTCGCCTCGGCTCCTGCCTCCCTGCTCCACGTCCGCAGAATCGGTTTAGAGACCGTTCGGTCGATGGTCCTGGACACCTCCCCCTTCCTCCTGCCCCTGGCGAAGATGAGGGACGACTATTCGGACTACGGCGTCCTCCTCCTCGACTCGAAGGAGGCGAGGCTCTTCTGTGTTCGGTCAGACATCCTCGAGGATATGAACCACCTCTCGACCGACCTGATGAGCAAACACAAGAAGGGGGGTTGGAGCCAGATGAGGTTCAACCGGCTCCGGAAGGGTGCGATAAAGTCCTTCCTCTCGGAGGTGATCGAGGACGTTCGGGAGTCTTGCAGCCACCGCGATACGAGGGGGCTCGTCGTCGCCGGACCCGGGGAGGCCAAAAACCAGCTGGCTGAGATGCTTCCTTTTGAGCTGAAAAAGAAAATCCTCGGCGTCCTCGACCTGCCAATCGACGCGCCAGAGAAGGAGATCGTCGAGGCGGGAGACGAGATCGCCCTTGAAGACGAGAGGGCGAGGTCGATAGAAAGGGCCGAGGAGCTGCGGTCCGAGATCCGGAAGGGCGGCCTCGCGGTCCTCGGCGTCGAGGCGACCAGGGACGCCCTCAATGCTGGGCGGGCGAACGTTCTCGTCCTTCTGAAGGACGCCTCCATCCCCGGCTGGATCTGCGAGAGGTGCCAGGTCATCGAGGCGAGAAAGCGGCCGCCAGAGAGCTGCCCCACATGCGGAGGTCCGACGTCGCCCGTCGACGTGGTCGAGGAGCTCTACGAGCTCGCAGAGAGGACGGGGGCAGAGGTTGAGTTCGTCGAGGAGGACGCCTGCCTCGCATCCTCCGAGGGGGTGGGGGCGCTGCTGAGGTATTAGGGTCAGCAGATATCCACTTATCCCATCTTTTCAATCTTTTCATCTTCTTGGAGGCTTTAGCAGAAAGCCCGTTTTGGCGACGTATAGATCTGGCAGCTGCCCAACCAAAGTTACATATAATCTCGATGACATATTAATTGCGTTCGAGAATCAGCATCATCGCGCCAGATCAAAGGGCCGGAAGATGGCTATAATGGTTATTTGAAGTCGATTTCAGATCAGACTTCTGGAGAAGACTAAAGCATTATATTTGAATTCGGTTCCCATGCCGGATAAACACATACCGTCTCCGGCTTTTTGCGGCGCAGACTCTCGAATAGTACCCCAAGGTGAGAGAATATGTCCGAGAAGAGACCTCATAGCCTCAAAGAGGTGAAGTTCGAGCCCCTGGGCCCGGTCTTCCCTTCTCCCCCCGACTGGAGGGATCAGTTCCTCTACCACCTGCTGGTCGACAGGTTCAACGACGGCGGGAAGAGAGAGCCCTACAGGCCGGGTCTTCCCCGAAACAGGGACGACGCCGCAGGCGAAGGGTGGCAGGGCGGAAACCTGAAGGGCGTCACCGAGAAGCTGGACTACATAAGCGACCTGGGCTGCACCGCGGTCTGGCTGAGCCCCATATTCAAGAACCGGATCGAGCTTGATACCTACCACGGTTACGGCATACAGAACTACCTGGAGGTGGATCCGAGGTTCGGGTCGGAAGAGGATCTAAAAGAGCTGGTCCAGCAGGCCCATCGAGAGGATATCCGGGTGATCCTGGACGTAGTCCTGAACCACACCGGAGACAACTGGGCTTACCCCGAGGACGACGTCTACTACTACTGGGAGGGGGTGAGGTTTCCCTTCGGATTCTGGCGCCAGGTCGATGAGGTCAAGCCCTCTCTGTGGAGGGAGGAGTGCAAACTTCAGATCGGCGACTTCTGCCTCCGCGAAGAGGGGCAGGAGGCCGGAGCCGAGCTCGAGAGCGAGGACGCCGTATGGCCACGGGAGTTTCAAAACCAGGAGTGGTATCGGAGGAAGGGCAGGATAAGAAACTGGGACGCCTTCCCCGAGACCAGGGACGGAGACTTCTGCTCTCTCAAGGAGCTGGATACCTCAAACCCCCAGGTCCTCGGCGCTCTGATCGACTCGTTCAAGCGCTGGATAGCGGTGGCGGACGTGGACGGCTACCGGCTCGATGCGGCAAAGCACATCGAAGAGTCGAGCACCGCCATCTTCTGTAACGCCATAAGGGAGTACGCCCAGTCCATCGGCAAGAAGAACTTCTTCCTCTTCGGGGAGGTGGTGGGGGGCGACCTCTTCATCGATCAGTACATCGGCCGAAACGCCCGCATCCCCGGGACGAACGAGCGGTTTCCCTCCCTGGATGCGGCCCTCGACTTTCCCCTCTGGTCGATCCTCGAACCTGTGATCAAGGGCTTTGAGGACCCCGCCGCCCTGAGGCAGAGGTACGATCGGTTCAGGGGTCTATACGCGGACCACGGGAGGGCTGGCACGTACTTCGTGACCTTCGTGGACAACCACGATCAGATCGGAAGATCTCCCCCGGCCAGGTTTCTTCACAACGACTCTTATCAGAAGCAGGCCGTCCTGGCGGTGGGCTATCTCCTGACCAGCCTGGGCATCCCCTGCATCTACTACGGGACGGAGCAGGGCTTCGACGGCGGCGGGAACGGCGACAGGTACATCCGGGAGTGCATGTTCGGCGGGGACTGGGGAGCCTTCGAGACGACCGGACACCACTTCTTCAACCAGGATCACCACCTCTACCGGGAGATCTCCCGGATAGCCGAGATCCGGGCGGGAGAGCCGGCGCTGCGCTACGGAAGGCAGTACTTCAGGGAGATCTCTGGGAACGGCACAGACTTCGGCCATCCCATCGATGGAACCTGCACCCTCGCCTACTCTCGGATCCTCGACGACGAGGAGATCCTGATGGCCCTCAACCTGGACGCCGTCCCCAGGAGCGACTTCGTCACCGTGGATCGAAACCTCACCCCGGCAGGAAGCGAGATGGAGAACCTCCTCGGCCAGAAGAGGAGGGTGGAGGTGGCGTCGGCGGGCGGACGGAGCACCGTCCAGGTGCATCTTGAGGGGCACGAGATGGCCGTGCTGAAGCTGGCATAATATTTTATGGTTCTCACCAGACCTTCAGATCGATGCTCTCGATCCTGACCATCTTCCCCTCGGAGTGGACGATCATCCCCGAATGGACCTTCTGCATCATGCAGTGCTCGGGAAGAAAGCTCACCGTCTCCCCTACCTCGGGGATCCGGCCCCTGCTCACGATCCCCTCGAAGGCCGCGACCAGACAGACGCCTGCGTCCACCGGGGCGAAGTTCTCGTCTCCCAGGAGGTGGCGCGGCCCCACCATGTGGACGGTGACCAGTCCGTGGTCGATCTTGATGATCTTGCCGAAATGGGTCACCGGGCAGCCCAGGGGCCGGTAGCGGAGGACGTCGCCGACCTCGAACTCGGCATCCCGGTCGAAGGGGTGGATGTCCTCGCGACAGGAGGGCTCCCCGGGAAGCGGCGCCAGGGCGAAGTCTGCTGCAAGACCGTCAATGACGCCCCGGATCTCACCCTCAGCCTCGCCCTCCTCACCCGCTCGTCCCTCTCGATCCCTCACTTTCTGTTTAAGCCTGGGGAGAGTCTCCTCAATCTCTTCCCTCTCGGCGAGGTGCTTCTCCTGGCCGAGGTAGGGGCAGAGGTCGAGGTCTTCTCCTTTCAACAGGGCCCGGGCGAACTCCCGGCAGTTCTTAAAACCGCACTCGCCACAGTTGAAGCCGGGCAGAAGCTTTGCGATCTCCTTCATCTCGCTCACACCTCAGAGTTTTTACTAATTCGCAAAGCCTCTCTACTCTCCGGAGTACTCCATGAACCCGTCCAGGTGGCGGAGGACGCCTCGGTGGTGCTCCTTTGAAACCCGGAGCTCCCCGGTGCAGAGGGTGCATATCGCGAGAGGCGGGTTGTGCCGCAGTAGCATCTCATCGCCGACCTCGGGGCCGTTTCTTATCAGCTCGGCGAGCTCTGCGGCCCCCTTGCCGGAGAGGCCGTTCGCCTCGACGATCCTGCAGTTCGGGTTCGCCTCCAGGATCCTCTCCCGAAATACCTCCCTCTCGGCCTGGGAGACCATGTCCCCCTTCGTCACCACGGCTACGTCCGCCGTCGTCAGAAGAGGCCCCACCTTGAGGGGGGCGTTCGGCCCGGTGGTGACGTCGATGACGCAGACCGCAAGGCAAGAGTCGGGGTAGGGGGCGCACCGCAGGCAGAGCCCCGCTGTCTCGTTCAGGAGGATCTCAGCCTCCTCCTTTCTCGCCCACTCCAGCATCTCGTCGACGTTGTAGATCGAGTAGTGGTCAGGACACATATCCTTGGCCAGGCCCACGGCGACGGGAACGTTGAGCCTCTGAAATCTTTGGTCGTCCTCGGTCCAGAGACAGTCGATCTTGACCACGGCGGGACGTAGCCCCTCCCTCTGGAGGCTCTTTGCGGCGTGCATGAGAACCGAGGTCTTGCCCGATCCCGGAGTTCCCGCGATCACCACCAGCTTCAAAGCGCTGCCCCCACCACCTCGCCCCGCCTGATCGTCTCCCGCAGGTTCATCAGCCAGTCGTCGACTTTTGCCAGGTCCTCACAGACCTTCTGCTCAAGGGAGCTGGTCTCGATCACCCCCACCATCCCCCCGTTCTTCATCACCACCCTCCGGGAGGTCATCAGGGCGAGCATCGGGTCGTGGGTCACGACGACGACTATCTTCCCCTCGCCTGCGAGAAGCTCGAGCGCCTCCTTCTTCTTGATCCCGGCGTTCTCGATCTCGTCGATGAGGACGATCGGCGAGTCGCTGATCACCGCGATGTCCGCGGTCATCAGGGCCCTCGACTGGCCGCCGCTCAGGATGGTCAGGTGATGGTCGGGATGGACCGGCTCGCCGGTGAGGGTGTTAGCGAGCTCTATCACCCGATCCACCACCTCAGGCGACCTTCCCCTGCTCTTCGCGTGCATCCGGAGAAACTCCTCGACGCTCATGTCTGCGAGAAATTGCATATTCTGGGATAGCTGGGCGATCAGCTTCTTTCGGGGGTCGGATCTCGTCTCGGCCCGGGGCTCGCATCCGTCGATGAGGATCTTTCGGCCCGAGGGGGTGTCTCCCGCGGCGAACTGCTCGATGTCGGCTATCAGGGAGCTCTTTCCTGAGCCCGTCGGCCCGACGATCCCGATGATCTCGCCCCGGCGCATATCGAGCCACTCCACCAGGTCGGGATTTCCGTCTTTATCGACCCCGCCTATTATGGTGAGCCTGCAGGCCTGCTCGTCGGCCATGGCTCAGGACCTCCTTCCCAGAACCTCTCCGATCTCGGCGAGGAGGTGGTCGTCAGCTGAGGGGGACGTCTTTGAGAGGGCCGATGATTCGGCCTTGATATCGCATTTGAGCAGGTTCATTTCCAGTTCCTCTTTCGCCCGGGAGACTCCGCCCCCGGTGATGTTGAGCAGCACAAGGTCCTTCTCTTCGACCGCCCCGGATCGGACGGCCGCAAGAAGGGCGGCGACGGCGACGGCCGCCGCGGGAAGGATATCGATCTCCTCGGACTCCTCGAAGACCTTCTGGGCCACCTCCGCCTCCCGGTTGGTGATGCCGTAAACCTCTCCTGCCGTCTCCTCCAGGGCATCCCTGACGCCGCCTCCGACGGCGTAAGGCGGCTTTCTGTTGTAGAGGACGTCGTCGTACATCCCTTGAGGGCACCGGCCCTTATCCATCTCAGAGCCGGTCCAGGCGGCGTAGATGGGGGCGCAGGGCGTGTTCTGGGCGAGGTGAAGTTTCGGCAAGGTCTGGCCGAAGCGGCCGTCCTCGATCAGCCGGATCGAGGCCTCCCAGGCGGCGATCCCGCCGGTCCCACTCCCTATGGCCTGGAAGTAGTGTTTCGGAAGGGCCCTCATCGAGAGGACGCCGTCGAGCATCACGACACCCATCCCGTCTCTCCTGGCGACGTTCCTGGCCCCTCCCTCGCCGACAAATCCGTGGCGGGCTGCGAGCCGTGCCGCGAAGTCGATCGCCTCGGTGTAGTCGCCGTTCACCGATATCACGCAGATCTCCTCTCCGGGCTTCTCGGAGATCCAGAGCCGGTCGAGGCCCGTCGGCGGGACGACCAGGACGAGGGGGAGGCGGACCGCCGAGGCCGCCAGGGCGAAGGCTCTGGCGGTATTTCCCGCCGAGGCTACGACGAGGACCTGATCGTCGTTCCGCTCGATCATCCTCTCCACCGTGGGCGGGGCTTCGAGATCCTTGAAGCTGCAGGTGGTCATCCTCGCCCCCCTCTCCGGCCAGTAGCCGCTGAAGCTGACGTAGAGGTTCTCGAGGCCAAGCTCCCGGGCCAGCCCCTCGCTCCGGTAGGTCACCGGCTTCTCCCCGCACCGTGGGAGGGGCTCCTTCACCGGAAGCCAGTCGATGAACTTCCAGAGGCCAGGAAGATCATCTCTCAGGGTGAGCCTTTTTGTGAAGTACTCGGTTCTGAGAAGGGAGTCGTCATTTTGACAGGCCAGGGCGCGGGGCGGCTGCACACGCCCGCAGCCCAGACACCTGACCAGATATTCGCCCATAGGGGTACTTCGGGCCGAATGCGGATATAACGTTTTCTGTTTTATCCAATATTTTGTCCGTATTGTGAAACGTATCTCTATTTATGTGTACAATAAAGCCACGAAATTGGTGCATTTAGATAGGACCCCTCAAAAGATGTTGAAAAATTCGTCAGATGATAAATGTTGGGATTGGGGGCTGAGGCCAAAGCTTCAGCCCCCTCGCTTCAAAAGGAGAGCCTCGACTTCCCTCTGGCGTTGTGTCTTATATCAAGGGAGTCGGTGCCGGAGATCGACCAGATTATATCGACGGTCTGGCCCGGCTTGAGGGGCTGGTCGAACTCGTCTCCAGTATTCATCCTCCTCTTGAACTCGATCACCGTCCAGCCGTCGAATTCTGCGCCGCCGAACTTCAGGATGTCGTCGGTACCGCCGAGCTCCTCGTCGGGCGGGTGGGGCCCGTAGATTCCCGTCGAGTAGAGGTCGAGGACGGTCGCCTCCCTCTTGGTGGCCCAGCCCATCACCATGTCCGCATCCTTCATCCCCTGGGAAGGCTCAAAGCCTATGGCCACGAAGCCCTCAGTCCTCGCCTCCAGGGCCATGTAGAGGTTCTCGGCGTCGTTCTTCCAGTGGAGGACGTACCTTCCGCCGGACAAGGAGAGGTTCTTCGAGTACTCGCCCTCTGCTACGACGCCGTCGGGCGTCCAATCTCCAGCGGCCGCCTCCGCAAAGACGGCCTGCTCAGATGAGATCGGCCCGGGCGCGATCTCCTCTGTCGGCTCAATCAAGGTCGCGTTTTCTGCATCATCCATCGCCCCGATATCGTCATGGAGATCTGACCCGGACTCCGTCGTCGCGCCGCGCCGGAGGGCGAAGAGGGACGGGTCGGCCCCCACCCCCGCGGGCCAGACGATCGTCTCCTCCGCCACGGCGGGCCAGCCGTTGATCCCGGCGGGCGCTCTGTACTCGAAGACCTCCTCGCCGGAGCCGGCCTTGAAGCCGTGGATGGTGCCGTCGTACTCCGCGGTGAAGACCAGGTCGTTTATCACCGTGGCCCCGCCGAGGGCCATGGTGTCGAGGGGCCTGATCCAGAGGATCTTGCCGGTGGCGGCATCGATGGCCACAAGCTCGCCGGTCCCGTTCTCGAAGTCGAGGGTGGAGGTGTCGACAGACGTCGGGGTCCAGTCGGTGAAGAGGTTGACCACGGGGACGTAGAGGATGCCGTCGCTGTAGGCCATGGGGGTCTCCACCCCGCCCAGCACGCCGGGATAGATCCTGGTGGTGCCGTTAGGGAGGGCGTCCAGCTGGGCCGTCTCGTCGTACTCGCCCACCACCGTCGACCAGAGGACCTCGCCGGAGCTTTGGTTGAAGGCGTAGACCTTACCCATCTTCCCGGCTCCGAAGACCAGCTTCTGAGTCGTACCCTCAAGGTCCAGCTCCGCCAGGATCGGCGATATCTGGAAGTCGTGGTCGAAGAGGTCGTGGGGAAGGACCTGGCGGAACCAGACCATATCGCCGGTGGCGTGGTCGAGGGCCAATATGCTGTCGGTGTAGAGGTTGGGGCCGGGCCTGCTGGTGCCGCTCGGCCACTCTTCAGTTCCGGGGAAGGGTGCGGGGTTTCCCGTGCCCCAGAAGATGACCCCGGTCTCGAGATCGATGGAGGGGGGATACCAGCAACCTCCGCCGCTATTAACCTCCGGATGCCCCCAGAGGTCGGGCGAATCGACGGTGGAGAAGCTCCAGACGATCTCGCCGGTCTCGGCATCCAGGGCGTATATGACGCCTATCCCGCCGGGCGCGTAGAAGACGTCCCCGGTCCCGGGAACGGTGGAGACGTAGACCAGACCGTCATAGACCAGGGGCTGGATATCGATTCCTGTGGTGCTGACGTCTGAGAGCCTCGTCGACCAGATCTCCTCACCGGTCTCGGCGTCCAGGGCGGTCACGTTGTAGAGGTCTTTTGCGACGAAGACCCTGCCCCAGCCGACGGCGGGGCCGTTGGGTCCGACGACGTCGTGGAGGTTGTAGATCTTCGACCATCTGAGCTCGCCGGTCTCCAGGTCCAGGGCGAAGACGTTGCATCTGAGGTCCTGGAAGTAGACCGCATCCCCCACTATGATGGGGTTGCTCGCAGCAGCGCCGTAGGCCCCCATCCCAGGGATCGGAAAGGACCAGGCGACTTTCAGATCCGATACATTCTCCGAGCTTATCGCGGAGTTGAAGGTGGCCCTGGTGCTCTCGTAGTCCTTGTTCGGGAGGGGCCAGTCCTCGGCGTTGTCCGCCACCTCCGGCGGGACCGGCTCCTCGCTTTCGCCCGGGACGTCGGCCAGGACCGTCGGAGTCGGGATGAGGGCCAGGGCTATGATCAGGGCCAAAATTTCGATCATTATTCCGACTTTATTCAAAGATGATCACCTCTCTGATCGCTTATATTGAGCCTTATCATCTCATTTATTTTTCCCTCAAATATCAAAATCGTCAGGCATCACGGAGCAACGAAAACCTCGGAGGTGGGGCTCTCGTGGAACCTCAGGGTCCTCTCGACTTCGAAGTCGCCGGAGAAGGCCTGGTGCTCCTTGATGTCCTTGTAGAAGATCTTGTGCCACCTGTAGTCGGTCTGCCAGGTTCCATTGAAGCTGGTCGAAAGGTCCATCCCCACCAGATGGGCGGGGCTTGTGCCCCTGATCGCTGATGCGTTGGCGGGGTCGGAGACGTGGGATGCGGGATCGGTCGAGGCGAAGTAGGTGGTCTGGATCTTCTCGATCTCCGTCACCTCGAAGAACTCCTGGACCTCGGCCCCGATCCCTCCGTAGAAGTCGTTGGAATGGATGTACTTCATCCCCACCATCGGCGTCTCGCCGGAGTAGGCCATCTTCAGGTCTTCGAGGAGGTTCAGGGGAACGGAGGAGCCGTTGAGGGTTCCCTGGAGGTTCCCGGCGCTGGTGGATACGCTGTTCTTGGTATCGATCTGCAGGTGGCCGTCTCCGTACATGAAGCTGTAATACTCAAGCCCCATTCTCCTGTCCACCACGGAGGAGCCCACCTCAAAATAGCCGGTGCCCGAGGCTCTGACCCTGTTGTAGAACTCCTCGCTCTGGGCCTGCTCGGTGATGGCCGGAGTTGCTCCTCCCTCGCCCATCGCCAGAACGGCGATGAGCAGAAGTGCCGCCGTAGTCGCCCCCTTCGTCCCTCTCGCCCCATAATCTCTTTGGATCTCTATACTTCGCTTCTTAATAAAAAATATATCGATTCGTACAGCTTAAATCTCTCAAAGATCAAAAAGACTTGGGGCAAGGGCGATGGAGAGCATAGGTGAGGCAGGACACGGGGAGATGGAGCAGATGGGCGATGGATCAAGAGAGCAGGGAGGAGGTGCCTTGGAAGACCGAAAGATCTGGACGCGATTGGCCGAAAGACCAGGTGAGGCGACGTGAAGATCGAGGTCTGGACCTGGGGCACTGGAGGCCCCTTCGGGAGGGAGACGGGGGTCGAGCGGCAGAGGGTGATCCTGGACGGGGGAAACAGGGCTGCGAAGATCGAGATC
>NZ_JBNGCU010000037.1:0-17542 GCF_049974945.1 Methanocrinis sp.
GATGACGATATGACCATGTTCAAGATTGCAGCAGAGCTCGGTTCAAGGGGAACCCTCAAGACCATGACTCTGCCAGCAGTCCCCATCGAAGAGTTCGTCAAGGGGATCTCGGAGTGATCTCCAACAAATGCTAAAAATCCTGTGCCATCTGGGCGAGCCGGCGGAGATTCCTGCAGTGATCGCCCAGATTGAATAAGATAAGCTGAAAGGGGGGTGCAGGCCGTCACCTACACGACGCCAGGAGAGCTCCTCTTTCCTCCCCGACGTTTATGATCCGTTCTTAACTGTTCATACTATCTGTGAAAATATCTCAAACAGATACAAATCATCCGCCTCCAAACAAGGTCTCTGAGGTGTTGAGAGGTGCAAGTTTTAAAGGAGAGGCTTTATAAGGGAACTTCCGACCTCGACGAGGTCTTCGGCGTCGTATCGAGCGTAATCTTCGGCCCCAACTTCGACTGGGAGATCTCCGACTCCGCCGAGGATAAGCTGGTGATGAAGATCACCGGATGCCCCCTCTTGGAGGAGGCGGACCGGAAGGGGCGAGATCCCGAGGAGCTGTCCGAAGCTTGTCAGGCCTACTGCAGATCCGCTGTGGAGAACCTCAACCCCAAGTGCAGTCAGCTGTACACCAAGAGAATGTGCTCCGGGGACGGCTACTGCGAAAACGTGATCTCCATCAGAGGATAGACCGAAAACCTCTGAGCCCACCGCCATAAACCGAGGTAGAGGGTCGAAAATCCTGTAGGGCGTTTCGACCCACCCTTATTCTTAAAGATATTTCAGCCATTCTGCCGAGCGTATACATACCAGTAGATTGCGCCCACAAAGAGGCCGCCGCCTACGATGTTCCCCAAAGTCACCGGAATCAGGTTGACGGTGAAGAACTGGGCCCAGGTGACGCTCGCCCCGTACATTATCCCCGAGGGGATGAAGAACATGTTGGCGATGCTGTGCTCAAACCCGATGGCTACGAAGGCCATAATCGGAAACCATATACCTAGAACCTTGCTTACCACGTCGTCGGAGGCGATGGCGAGCCAGACCGAGAGGCATACGAGCCAGTTGCAGCCGACTCCCTTGAAGAATAGGGCCCAGAAGCCCTGGGATACCTTCGCCTCGGCTATGCCGTTGATGGTCCCAAGCCACGGATCGGTGGCCAAAAGGCCCGTAAGATAGGTCAGGAAGAATACCACAAATATCGAGCCTATGAAATTTCCGACGTAAGATACCGTCCAGTTTCGAGCGAGCCCCCCCCAGGAGGCCTTCTTGGAGAGGACTGCCGGGATGCAGCAGGCGGTATTGCCGGTAAAAAGCTCTGCTCCGGCCACTACCACCAGGATCAACCCCACCGGGAAGACCGCCCCGAAGATGAACTTCTGCAGACCGGGGTTATCCACCCGAAGGCCGGGGACCCCGCCGCCTACGATCACCGCCAAAAGTCCGCCGAAGGCGATGAAAGCGCCGGCCAGAAATCCCAGCGTCAGAAGTGGCCCAAAGGCCATCTCGATCTTGTTACAGCCGATGTTGTCAACCGAACAGGTCGTATCTTTTGGTGATTTGAATCCCATCTATCTTTCTCCCTAAAATCTCTAATAAAAATGAATTTACGGCAGCTTCCCCGCATTTCGACAGGGTCAGAGATGCTCGGCGATGAGCCTCTGGCCGGGATCGTGCGGTGAATGCCGGCCGGGTGGGCCGTCAGCGGTTCCAAGGGCCATCCTCTCGGAGCCAATGGTCGATATCCTCCGCGGCCTTCTTGCCGGCGCCCATGGCGCTGATGACGGTGGCCCCGCCGGTGGTAATATCGCCGCCGGCCCAGACCCCCTCCCGGGTGGTTCTGCCGTCGTCGTCCACCACCAGGGTTCCCCATCTGGTGGTCTCGAGGCCGGGGGTGTTTCCCGGAACCAGGGGGTTGGGGATGGTGCCCACGGCGATGATGACGGTATCCACGTCCACCATGTGCTCAGACCCCTCCTCGGCGACGGGCCTGCGCCTGCCGCTGGCGTCCGGCTCGCCCAGGACCATATTCACCACTTCCATTCTCTCGACCCGCCCTCGGTCGTCTCCAACGAATCGGGTGGGGTTTGTCAGAAAGTCGAAGATGACCCCCTCCTCTTTGGCGTTCTCGATCTCCTCCAGCCTCGCCGGCATCTCGGCCTCGGACCGGCGGTAGATCACGTGGACCTCATCCGCCCCCAGCCTCACGGAGCATCGAGCGGCGTCCATGGCGACGTTTCCGCCACCCACCACCGCCACCCTCTTGCCCTGTCGGATGGGGGTGTCGTACTCTGGAAACTTGTAGGCCTTCATCAGGTTTACTCGGGTGAGATACTCGTTGGCGGAGTAGACACCGTTGAGGTTCTCGCCGGGGATGTTGAGAAATCGCGGTGCACCTGCCCCGATCCCCAGAAATACGGCGTCAAAGCCGTTCTTCAAGAGCTCGTCGACCTGGACCAGCCTCCCTACGACGGAGTCAAGCTCGAACTCGACGCCCAAGCTCTCCACGTAGTCCACTTCAGACCGGACTATCCCTTTGGGCAGCCGAAACTCAGGGATACCGTAGATCAAGACCCCTCCGGCGTCGTGGAGCGCCTCGAAGACGGTGACCTGGTGGCCCCTCTTGGCCAGATCTGCGGCACAGGTGAGGCCAGCGGGGCCCGCCCCCACCACAGCGACCTTCTTTCCTGTGAGAGTTTGGACATCGGCCGAAGGTCTGTCCACCCCTTCGGCCTCCTGGTCGGAGACGTGCTCCTCCACAAGCCCCTGTCGAGACTCCCAGTCTGCCACGAACCTCTCCAGACGACCGATGGCGATCGGCGCTCCCTTCTTCTCCAGAACGCATCGGCTCTCGCATTGAACCTCCTGCGGGCATACCCTCCCGCATATGCCGGGCAGGCTGTTTTTGGCCTTGATGATCCTGACTGCGTCCTCCATCTCGCCGTCCCGTATGGCCTTTATAAAATTGGGGATGTCTATTCCCACAGGACAGCCTTCCATGCATCTGGGCTTCTTGCACTGCAGGCACCTTTTGGCCTCTTCGATCGCCTGCTCTTCGGAGTAGCCACAAGCCACCTCGAGGAAGTTATGGCGCCTCTCCTCGGGGGACTGTTTGGGCATGGAAACCCGATTTAAGTTCAGCTTCTTCTTATTACCAGACATCGTATCCCGCTCGATATTGTGGCTCTGCTGCCTTTTCGGATGATCCCGTGCTCGTCGTCAAAGTTCGAGGCAATAGCCCCCCGGCTGGCGTGGCCATCTCTGTTTGAGTCCATCTCCGTCTTCGACGGTGACTGTCCGACATCGATATTTCCCCTAGCGTTGGGCAGTGGCATTCAACCTATGCCTCGATATTTAAATCTTTTCGGTTTTCGGCTCTGCTAAATCGAATCCCATCGCATATTCTTGACCTTCGGCCACATTTTCCTCTTATCGCCCTGGCTCGCGCTTTAAAGCCCCCAGATTTTTTTGATATCTGCATTTGCAGGATGAATGGGCGGACGAGGCATTCCGTCCCTCTTATACATAAATCCTCCCGAACAGGGGTGCCAGGCCCCATTTGTATCAAATATCCCGTTGAGCCGTCCATTTCCATCGGAAAATAGAGCAATCTTGAAATATGACCTTGAAGCTCCTAAAATAACGCGGTGGTGAAAGTGGAGGAGATCGGACTAACCATTGATGGACGAACGGTCAGGACTCGTAAGGGATCCACAGTTCTCGAAGCTGCCCGAGAGGCTGGCATCTACATACCGGCCTTATGCGACCACCCAGACCTTTCGCCCATCGGCTCATGCAAGCTCTGCATCGTCGAGATAGAGGGTCAGAATGTCTATCCCACCTCCTGCACCACCCTTGCAGAGGAGGGGATGGTGGTGAGGACGAAGACGGAAGAGGTTCAGGAGATGCGCCGCCACGCCCTGGAGATGCTCCTGGCCCTGACCAACCACCCGACGAGCTGCCTATTCTGCGAACGCAAAGACGAGTGCACCGACCTCCGGGAGTGTATGAGAAAGTTCCCCCTGGCGGTGGGCTGTAAGTACTGTCCCAACGACGGTGAATGCGAGCTCCAGGACGCGGTGAAATATACGGGGCTGGAGAAGATGAGGTACTCCACCACCTACCGCAACCTTCCGGTTCGGAGGGAGCCGTTCTTCGACCGCGACTACAACCTCTGCATCCTGTGTAGCCGATGTGTTCGGACCTGCAGTGAGGTCAGGGGAGAAAAGGTCCTCTCTTTCGATGTGAACTACCATCGGCAACATGCCATCGGACCGATCTCGCTGGTAGAGTCGGACTGCAAGTTCTGCGGTGCCTGTGTCGACGTCTGCCCCACCGGTGCCCTGTACGCCCGGTCCGAGAGATGGGAGAAGCCGAGCGACTTCGTCGTCACTGCATGTCCCTTCTGCGGCGTGGGCTGCGTGATGGAGATCGGGGTTCAGGACGGCCATATCGTCCGAGTTCGAGGAAGGAGGGGCGAGACCCCGAACAACGGTCAGCTCTGCGTCAAAGGGCGGTTCGGCCTCGACTTCGTCGAAAGCCCCGAGAGGCTGAAGACCCCTCTGATCCGGAAGGATGGCGAGCTCGTCCCCGCCAGCTGGGACGAGGCGCTGGAGTTCATCGTCGAGAAGTTCTCCCGAGCTAAAGGCGACCGTTTCGCCCTCCTCTCCTCTGCCAAATGCACCAACGAGGAGAACTACCTGGCCCAGAAGCTCTCTCGTCTGGTGATGGAGACGAACAACGTCGACCACTGTGCCCGGCTCTGTCACGCCTCCACCGTCGCCGCCCTGGCCGCGGCCTTCGGGAGCGGGGCGATGACCAACTCCATCGATGAGCTGAAGGACGCAGGCTGCATATTCATCATTGGATCGAACACCACAGAGCAGCATCCTGTGATCGCCCTCAAGATCAAGGAGGCGAAGAAGAGGGGCGCGAAGATCATCGTCGCCAACCCTCGCTGGATCGAGCTCTGCAATTTCGCGGACATCTGGCTGAGGCAAGAGCCGGGCACCGACGTCCCCCTGATCCTGGGGATGTGCAAGGTGATCTCAGAAGAGAACCTCCTCAACGATGGATTCATCGAGGAGCGGTGTGAGGGGTTTGAAGAGTTCAGAGATTCCCTCGCCGACATATCCCTTGAGGAGGTCGCCAAGATCACCGGCGTGGAGATGGAACCGATCAGAGAGGCGGCCTTGGTTTACGCTCAAAACGGCCCCTCATCCATAGTCTACTCCATGGGCATAACCCAGCACTCTCACGGCACAGACAACATCCTATCCCTCGCAAACCTGGCCATGATGACCGGAAACCTGGGCAAGCCCGCCAGCGGCATAAATCCCCTGAGGGGCCAGAACAACGTCCAGGGGGCCTGCGACATGGGGGCTCTTCCCAACGTCTTCCCCGGCTACCAGGCGGTGGCGAACGACGATCTGCGTAAGAAGTTCGAGGAGAAATGGGGAAGGACGCTCCCAGAGAAGCCGGGTTTGACCCTGATGGAGATCTTCAACGCCGTCCACGATGGCGATATCGAGGCCATGTACATCATCGGCGAGAACCCCCGGATCAGCGACCCCGACGCGACCCACGTCGCCGAGGCCCTGGAGAAGCTGGACTTCCTGGTGGTCCAAGAGATATTCCTCTCGGAGACCGCAAGCCTGGCCGATGTTGTTCTGCCCGCCACCTCCTTTGCAGAGAAGGACGGGACCTTCACCAATACGGAACGGAGAGTTCAGCGGGTGAGAAGAGCGCTGGATCCCGTCGGTGACGCCAGGCCCGACTGGATGATCATCTCGGAGATCGGGAGGAGGATGGGCTATGAAGAAGAGTTCTCCTACTCAGACCCCTCGGAGATCATGGACGAGATCGCCTCCCTAACTCCCAGCTACGGGGGGATTAACTATGGGAGGATCGAAAAATCCGGCCTTCAGTGGCCATGCCCGAACCCAGACCATCCCGGAACGCCATACCTCCACAAGACAGGGTTCACGAGGGGAAAGGGCCTCTTTTCGGTGGTCAGCTACCGCCCCTCCATGGAGCTTCCCGACGATGAGTATCCCTTTATCCTCACCACCGGCAGAGTCCTCTGCCACTTCCACACCGGCACCATGACCAGGAAGGTGCCCGGGCTGAACTATCTGCGGAATGAAGAGCTGGTGGAGATCAACCCAAAGGATGGGCGGGCCCTGGGGATAGAGGACGGCGATCTGGTGGAGGTGGCCTCGAGGAGGGGGACGGTGAGGGCGAAGGCCAAGATAACGGAGAAGTCGTCGGAGGGGGTGGCCTTCATGACCTTCCACTTCGCCGAGACGCCGACCAACGTCCTCACCAACCCCGCCCTCGATCCCGTGGCCAAGATCCCCGAGCTGAAGGTCTGTGCCGTAAAGCTCAGCAGAGCGAGTGGTGATTGAAGATGTACCAGATAGTGGAGAAGGAAGTTTTAGTCCCCAACATCATCTACCTCAAGATAAAAGCGCCCAAGATCGCGAAAGTCGCTTGCCCCGGCCAGTTTGTGATCATCAGGGTCGACGAGACCGGCGAGAGGATGCCCATGGGGCTTGCGGGCTGGGACGCTGAAGAGGGGACCATCGAGATCGTCTTCTATGTCCTCGGGACCAGCACCATGAAGCTCGGCATCCTTCGGGAGGGCGACTCAATAATGAACCTCGCGGGGCCCCTGGGCAAACCGACAGAGATTGGTAACTTCGGGACCGTCATCTGCGCCTGCGGCTGTTTCGGCATAGGGCCCACCATGCCTCTGATAAAGGCGCTGAAAGAGGCCGGAAACTATGTCATAACCGTCGTTGAGGGTCGGAGTCGGGAGTTCATCTTCTGGGAGGATAAGTTGGAGGCCGCAAGTGACGAGCTGCACGTCCTCGCGGGAAACGGCGGCTGCGGCGAGGAGGGGTGGACGAACGACTTCATATCCCGATACCTGGAGGAGGGGAAGAAAGTCGATCGAATCTTCGTCCACGGCTGTCCCTTCATGATGATGGAGACCTCCAAGGCCAGCGAGCCTTACGGCGTCAAGACGATCGTCAGCCTCACCCCCCTGATGGTCGACGGGACCGGGATGTGCGGCGCGTGCCGGGTAGAGGTGGGGGGCGAGACCAAGTTCGCCTGTGTCGACGGGCCGGACTTCGACGGCCACGATGTCAACTGGGAGACCCTGGCCCTCCGGCTCCGCCAGTTCATCCCCGAGGAGGATAGATCTGCCATGCTCTGGGAGCGCGATAACTGGCACAAGCTGGTGGAGACTTCGCCTCAGGCCTTCAACCCGACCTTGGGCAGGGACGAGGGGAAAGAGAAGAAGAGGGCAACCTCATCGAGCTAGGCAGTCCCCCAATCACGAGGAAGGTGGTCGAGGCTGGCGGGAGATGTCCACTTCCGGCCTTGGCCTTAACATTCGGCCGCTAGATTGCTATTCTATCTGACCAGCTCTATCATCGAGGCGAACTTGTGGGGTGAAGCCGCTGCCGCCTCCACGTCGGCGATGATGCCCCGACTTTCGGCATCGTCGAGGTAAAACCACGCAACTTCTTCCAGATTGTCGAGGGCCTCCTCGGGCGTGGCGCCAAAACTCGATATTCCCAGCTCGGGGCATTTCGAGATGTACGCTCGATCCCCTTCCCATATCTCGGCGGTGAGGTTCAGTTTCATCTATTTGTTCCTCCAAGGCGAACTTCCATAATTATTGGGTATGATTCATCTCTTTATATATCCCTTATCCATTTGATGGCAATCTCTGTCTCTGCCGGTGCGCTGTGGAGGAAAAAGGATATATTTATCCCCTGGGGCAGCATCTTTCCTTCGGGTGGGTCGGCGCGAACTCGAAAGTTCAGCTTCAGGCCAGTTTCCTTGAAGATCGTGCAGATCAAGTAAGATCGCAACATCGAAGTAAACTGATTCAAAAAAGAGGGATACGGCGGGAGGGCGGCCGCCTCCTACCCACTCGTTCTTCAGCCCCTATGCGGATATAACAAACAGACGAATCCGATCTAGGCCATCTTGATCCAGCCGCGCATCTTCATCGCCTCGACGACGCGGTTGACGGCGACGACATAAGCTGCCTGCCGCATGTTTATGTTGTAAGCTTTGGAGGTGTCGAGGACGGTGTGGTAGGCCTGGGTCATCCTGTCGTCGAGCCGCTTGTAGACGTCTTCGACGTCCCAGCAGTACCGGTCGATGTTCTGAACCATCTCAAAGTAGGATACGGTAACGCCGCCAGCGTTGCAGAGGAAGTCGGGGATCACGTGAACGCCATTTTTGAAGAGGATCTCGTCAGCCTCGGGCGTGGTTGGTCCGTTGGCGAGCTCTGCAATGATCTTGGCCTTGACGTTGGGCGCGTTCTCTTTGGTGATGACGTTCTCTAGGGCGGCGGTGATCAGGATGTCCACGTCGAGCTCGATCAGCTCTTCGTTGGAGATCTTCTGAGTCGTCTCTCTGGGGGAGTTCGTCACTGTGCGGGTGTCCTCCTTGACGCTGCAGGCGAGATCGAGGTCGAGGCCGTCCTTGTTGTATATGCCGCCCTTGGAGTCGCTGATCGCCACCACCTTGGAGGCGAAGAGGTCTCTGACGAGGAATCCTGCATGGCATCCGGCATTTCCATAACCCTGTATGGCGACGGTGGCCTTGGAGAGGTCTATGCCGAGCTCTTTTGCCGCCTCCCGGATGGTATACATGCCACCGCGGGCGGTCGCGTCGTCGCGGCCGCAGGAGCCCCCTATGCAGACAGGCTTGCCGGTGATGCAGCCGAACTCGTTACTACCTGTGATCTTCGAGTACTCGTCCATCATCCAGGCCATGATCTGGGGGGTGGTGTAGACGTCGGGGGCCGGGACATCCTTGTTGGGACCTATGAACTGCCATATCTGGTCGATGTATCCTCTGCTCAGGCGTTCCAGCTCGTTTTCGGAGAGCTCTTTGGGGTTGCAGATGACGCCGCCCTTTCCTCCGCCGAGGGGGAGGTCGAGAAGAGAGCACTTCCAGGTCATCCATGCGGCCAGGGCCCTGACGGTGTCGACCGTCTCCTCGGGGTGGAACCTGATGCCGCCCTTCGTCGGCCCCTTGGCGTCGTTGTACTGGACTCGGAAACCCTTGAAGACCTTCGTCCTTCCGTCGTCCATGCGGACGGGAATGGATACGTGGAGTTCACGCATGGGGTTTCGAAGTACCTCGCGCACATCGTCGGCCAGCTTCAGTATTTTTGCACAGTTGTCCAGCTGCTCTTGAGCTATTTCAAATGGGTTGAGTTCTGCCATCCCTTTATCACCCTTTTTGGCTTCTACCAAAAACTCGATCACGACGAGTTCGGAGGAAGCCCATGTCAGCACCGGCTAGTTAAATCTTATGAGTTACATTTATTTATGGCAAAAGGGAATAAACTGTCCGAATATTGATATTTAAGTATTTCTGATGAGGATCTGAGCAGAATAAGCAACAGAACTGATGAAATTTTTGTAAATTTTTGATTATATATCTGTCAAATACTAATAAGAATAAGTACTGAATTTAAGCATGAATATTGAGATCAACTTTTTATGATTTTTATTATATCAGAAATTTTTGTATCCATTATGGACGAGATACGAGGCGATCCCATCATAAAGACCACTGGATACTCGATTTATATATGTCTGGTGCGAGGATAGAAGCAACCTCTTCCCGTGGCAGACGACACCATCCAAAAACTGCGTATATCTGCTGAGATGATGTTGACATAAAGATAATATATTGGTGTATGTGCGATAATATCGCACATACGTCCTCTGCGGCGGGCACGTAAAGCTAAAACCGTCTGCGCTTTGCACACCGTCGTTCCATCTCGCCCTCAGCCGTCCAGAATTTCCTCGGCGACGTCCCTATAGGCGTCCATAACGTAGGCGATACCCGATACTTTCGCCGCCTCTTCGGTGAGGGCCATAATGTCATCTCTGGAGATGGTCTTCAGGCTGAAGTTCCTGCTTCCGGCCATAAGCTGCTGCAGTCCGATCTGGAACCTCTGGGCATAGGTGTAGATGCCCATGGCTCCCAGGGGGATCTTCTCGACCTCTTTTCCGTACTTCTCAGCCAGCTCCTCGTAGGTGACAAAGAGCTGCTTGGCACTGGTTCCGTACTTGGAGACCGACTTCGGAAGCTCTCCCGCCTCGATCCATCTCTGGATGTTCTTTCCGACCATCCCGGGGATCATGAGGGCTCTGCCCATGCAGACCGCCTTGAAGTAGGGCGCGCCCATGGCGATCGCCTTGAAGACGCCGTCCTCAGAGGAGAAGCCTCCCGCCATGGCGAGATCTGGCACCCTCATGCCCTTCTTATGAAGCTTCTCTGCAAACTCATAGGCCAGGGACTGGAGGTAGAAGCTCGGAACTCCCCACTCGTTCATCATCGGCCAGGGGCTCATCCCCGTGCCGCCGGGAGCGCCGTCTATGGTGAGAAGGTCGATCTTCGCCTCCGACCCGTAGCGCAGGGCCATGGCGAGCTCGGCCATGGAGTAGGCCCCGGTCTTGAGGGTGATTCTCTTGAATCCGAGGTCTCTGAGCCTGTCGACCTCCTCCAGGAATCCCTCTTTGGTGACGAAGCCGAGGCGGGAGTGTCTCTCAAACTCCTTGATAGCGCCGTCCTTGAAGCCCATCTGGACTTCCTTAAGGGTGGGGTCGGGCCTCACTATGTAGCCCCTCTTCTGCAGCTCAAGGGCCCTTTCGAGGGATTGGACCTTTATCTCACCTCCGATGCACTTTGCGCCTTGGCCCCACTTCAGCTCCAGGGTGTCCAGCTCGTGCTTCGCGGAGACGTACTCGGCGGTTCCGAGCCTGGTGTCCTCGACGTTCATCTGGACCAAGATCTCGCCGTACCCCTCATGGAACTGCCTGTAGGTCTCGATCCTTCTGTCCATCTCCGGAGACTTGACGACTTTGCCCTTGCCGTCCAGCACCAGATCCGGGTCGACGCCGCAGACGTTCTCGCCGCATACAAGGGTGATCCCTGATATGGCTGCACCGATGGCGAAGTGCTCCCAGTTGGCCTCGGCTATATCCGTCGAGCCGAGGGCGCCGGTGAAGATGGGGACCTTCATCTTGACCGTTCTGTCCCATCCATACTCGGTCTCGGTATCAACCTCGTGGAATACGGCAGTGTCGGGGTTGGCATCGACGCCCTCGGGCAGGCCCTTTGCACCTACGGCGTATCCCTGGATGTTTATGTGAGAGTAGTCCAGGGGATAGTCCTTATCTGCCCCCGCAGTGATCTCTCCGAAAGGCCCGGGATAGAGGACCTCTCGGCCCCTGAAAGAGGATAACCATATATCACAACCGCCCCTGCAGCCGTCGATACATCGGGTGCAGATCCCGGACATGGGCGCGACGTTTCTCGACCGGTTGTACGTTCCGATCGCCTCGTTGGAGTTTGGCTGTCTGAGATTCATAAAATGCCCCTTTATCATTTTAAATCATATCGCATCCGGGCGGAATGTCGCCCGGACGATTTACTCCTCCGACAAGCACTTCCGGTGTCCTATTACATATATTTTGCCTCAGCAAAGCACTGCCGTCTTGATAATATATAACTGCTGCGCTTATCTGCGCGAGGGATACTAATGTAGTAAAACTGAAGATAGTTAAACGTTTGTCTCAATCCATTTTGGCCAAATTGGACGAAGAATATTCCCGAGGAACGGGACCTTTATACCAGCCAAAAGACCGCCTTTAAGCCCATTTCAAGGCGTTTTTCGAAGGGTGGGCCGCGAGATCCTCGAGCAGGGCGCGGTGAGGGTAGGAGATGCTTCGAGCCGTGGGCCAAGGAGAATATCCACCTCTGGTCGAGGTTTCGTCACCTGCAGACGAAGATCTGCCGTGTGAGGCTGCGGTGGACCCTCTCGGCGTGGGTTTCGAGAACCTCAAACCCGGCATCCTGGATCGATTCGCCGACGGGCCTATCGTCGACGTAGATCATCCTTCCTTTTGGTATGAGCACCCTTCTGAGCTCCGCCAGGCTTCCAGCCAGAAGCTCGTCTCTCGACCCCGCCTGGATCAGGGCAGACCTGCCATAGGGGGCGTCGGCGACGGCGCCCTCGATGGATCGGTCTCTGAGAGGAAGCCTTGCGGCATCCCCGACCATCAGGGCGCAGTCGAGCCCCTCCAGGTTCGATCTGGATCCCAAAACGATCCCCTCCTGGACGTCGAGACCCAGTCCCCTGATCCCCAGAAGCCCCGCCTCCACCAGGAACCCGGCAGTCCCGGAGAAGGGGTCGAGGAGCCTCTCCTCCTCCCTGACCATGGCCAAATTGACCAGGGCCCGGGAGAGCTTCGGCAGCATCGTTCCGGGATGGAAGAAGGGCTTTAGGTGGGGTCGCCGGGCCCGAAACCCGGCCCTATCGGCTCTGGCCACCTCCCGGCCGAGGAAGGCCCCCTCTTCTGTGACCAACGCCCTGATCTCGATCTCAGGGCTCTTTAGGTCGGCCCTGTAGCCCCTCTTCCAGAGGGCAGAGCCCACCATCCTCTCCACCTCGTCGCTTCCGAGGGGCGCCTCCCCCAGCCGCTTCGCCCTGACTTTGTATGTTTTGGCTGGAAGATCGAGGGATTTGGCGGCCTCGGCCAAGCCCTCTGGAGAGGGTTCGGCCTCCGCCAAGATCTCGACGACTCGATGGGTCATCGCCATCCTGAACCCCAGCCGGGAGCGGTCGAGGTCCCCTGCCTCGACGACGAGGCAGCGCTCGGCCTCGGAGACGATCGCATACCCCGACGAGCAGATCTCCAGGAGGGCGCAGGCCTCGCTCCTTGGGATCGTCGGGTGCTCTCCGGAGAGCTCGAAGGCGTACCGGGTCTCCATCTCAGATCCGCGGCTTTTCGAGGTAGCTGTTGACCTTCTTGTAGTCGAACTCCTCAGAGTCGAGGACGTTCTCCAGGAAGTTGAAGAGGGTCCTCCGCACGTCGCCTGCGAGGAGAGGGTACCAGGTGGGGCTCGCCACCACCATCATCCGAAAGGCGAAGAAGGGGGCGATCACCGATAGAAGCTCCTCGTCTCCGGTTCTGTCGAGATAGTTCTCGAAGAAGAGCTCGAAGACGTCTTTGAGGCCGCCCTCAAGCCTCAAGCTCTTCTGGACCGAGTAGAATATGTAGTTCGTCGTCATGGCGGTGACGTCGTCGGCGGCCTCGCCCCACTCGCCCCGGGACCTGTCCAGGACTGAGAAGTCGGTCCCGGACCGAAACATCACGTTCCAGGGGTGAAAGTCGCCGTGGGCCTGACAGAGCCGGCTGGTCCTCTTCCGGAGCCGCCACCTCCATTCGACGCACTTCTTTTCGATATCGCAGAGCTCTCCGGGCTCAAGGAAGTCCGGATCTTTCGGGTAGTCGTCGAGGATCCCCATGATGCACTCGCCGTGGCCGACCGTCTCCCTGATCTTTCGCCGGTAGAGGGCTGGAGAGTCCTTCTTTTTGGCGTGGATCTCGGCTAGGTAGGTGGAGAGGATCTCTGCCCGTTTCATATCCAGTTCCGTCGCCCCCTCTTCCTTCACCCGTTCTAGGTCGAAGAAGTACTCCTTCCCCTCGATCTTCTCCATCAGGATGAAGAACTCGCTGGCATCGCCGCAGGAGCTGAGCCTTCCCGCGGGGTTGAAGTAGCCGACGTCGATCGACCGAGCGTGCTTTGGGAGGCTTCCGAAGGTCGAGTGCTGCCAGAGGAGGACCTGGGCCCGGTCGGAGAAGTGGTCGTGGCCGAACCCCTCCTGGACTCTCATCGTCGAGAGGACCGCAGACTTGGTCCTCCTCCCTGACCGGTACTCCAGAAGGACGGGGCTTCCGTAGCCGAAGCCCTTGACGTCCTCGTTGGTGGCCACCGTCTCTCCGAGGGTCTTCATCCCGATCAGCTCGGCATCCTCCCCCTCCAGTCTTCTGAGGTAGGCCTCGACGGCCTCTCTCTTCAGGTCCATCTCCTCACCCCTCTCAGGTTCCAATATCCCAGCTGTGGAGGTACTTGTACTGCTCGGAGGTCAGGGTCTCGATCTCTATCCCCATGGCCTCGAGCTTCAGGGTCGCTACCCTCTTGTCGATCTCCGAGGGTACGGAGTAGACCTTTCTCTCCAGTTCGGGGCCGTGCTCGGCTATGTAGCGGACGGAGAGGGCCTGGTTTGCAAAGCTCATATCCATCACCTCTGGCGGGTGGCCGTAGGCGGCGGCGAGGTTGATCAGCCTCCCTTCGGCCAGGAGGTAGATCCTGCGGCCGTCAGACATCCTGTACTCCACCACGTTCTCCTGGACCTCGCCTATCCCCGAAGCCATCTCCTCCAGCTCGGGGATGTTGATCTCGACGTTGAAGTGGCCGCTGTTGGCGACGATCGCCTGGTCTTTCATCAGCTCTACGTGCTCTCCTCTGATCACGGAGATGTCCCCGGTCACCGTGATGAAGAGGTCGCCGATGGGGGCGGCCTCGATCATCGGCATCACCCGGAAGCCGTCCATGGCCGCCTCCAGGGCCTTTCGGGGCTCGATCTCGACGACGATCACGTTTGCGCCCATGCCCCTGGCCCGGGTCGCGAGGCCCCGGCCGCACCAGCCGTAGCCGCCGATGACGACGTTCTTGCCGGCGAAGAGGAAGTTGGTGGCGTTCATGATCCCGTGGATGGTGCTCTGGCCGGTTCCGTACCGGTTGTCGAACATCATCTTCGTCTCAGCATCGTTGACGGCGACGACCGGGTACAGCAGCTCGCCGGCGTCGGCGAGGGCCCGGAGCCTGATCACCCCGGTCGTCGTCTCCTCGCAGCCTCCCAGGATATCGGCGGCCAGCTCTGTTCTCTTTCTGTGAATGGTGGCGATGGTGTCGGCGCCGTCGTCGAGGGTGACGTTGGGGCCGATGTCCAGAGCCCGGTTGATGCAGTCGTAGTACTCCTGGTCGTTCTCTCCGTGGAAGGCGTAGACGTACATCCCCTCCTCGGCCAGGGCCGCGGCCACGTCGTCCTGGGTGCTGAGGGGGTTTGACCCTGTGACCGCGATCTCGGCTCCGCCCGCGGTGAGGGTGGATAGCAGGTTTGCGGTCTCGACGGTGACGTGGAGACAGGCCACGACCCTGACCCCTTCCAGGGGCCGCTCAGTTATGTACTCCTCTCTGATCTTCTGGAGGACGGGCATGTGTCTTCTCGCCCACTCGATCCTCTTTTTGCCCTTCTCGGCAAGCCCTGGGTCCTTGATGACGTTCTCCTTCAAAATATCACCTTGATCAATCTTGAGGTCAGATTATCGCCTTTGAGATCTGATTCTTTGGAGATACTTAAAACCGACCGGTCCAGCCGTCGGCAAACTCTATCTCCCTCCAATTCCCAAGGGGTATCATGGAACTCGAGGTGACCCTTCTTGGAACCGGGGTCGGCATCCCCCACTCGGGCCGGGCTCAGGCGGGGCTCGTGGTCAGGGCCGAAGAGCCCCTCCTCTTCGACTGCGGCGCAGGAGCTCTTCTGAGGCTGGCGGAGGCGGGCCTCTCGCCCCTGGAGATCGATGTCGTCCTCCTCACTCATCTTCATCTCGACCACGTCTCTGACCTTCTCGCCCTCGCCAAGGCCCGGTGGCTGATGGGGGCGAACGAGATTTCGGTCTTCGGGCCCGATGGGACGGAGGCGTGGTTTGAGGCTCTCCGGAGCCTATACCCTTACCTGGAGGAGCTGGACGTCTCCATCACCATCGTTCGGCCCGGCGACGAGTTCAGCCTTTCGGGCCTGATGATCAGAGCGGGCGAGGCGGTCCACAGCCTCCCTGCCCTCGGATACAGGATCGAATCAGAGGCCATGGCCGCCGTATACTCCGGAGATACCGAGCCAGCAGCGTCGATGAGGAAACTCGCCAGGGGGGCCGACCTTCTGATCCACGAGTGCTCCTTTCCCGAGCCTTTCGTCGTCACCAACCACTCGACTCCCCTCTGGTTGGGGGGGACCTTCCGGGGAGCGGGGGTGAAGAGGATCGTCCTCACCCACCTGTACCCCCAGACGGTCGGCCGCGAGGAGGAGATGGTCCGGGACGTTCGGGCGGGCCTCGCCGATGAGACAAAAGTCGAGGTCGGACGGGACCTGCAGAGGATAGGGGTTTAGATGGCTGCCGTCCCCAAGATATCAGGAGTTTCAGCCTATGCCTGAAATTATCGCCGTCGATGACCGGTCAGACGATCGCGATCGGTTCGAAAAATATCGCTAAAGGTCAATAGGGTGAGATGTGCCCAATTATATATGATCTTGGGAGCACGACTGACAACCTTCATGGAAAAAATTGGCATTGAACGTCCTGATCTTTCCTTAATAGTGTGGATTTATATTCCCCCGCTCATCAGAATTTTGTGACATTCGGATCATCTTCGATCATCGGCACATCGCCTCTGACGCCAATTATGCCTAAGAAAATAAGATACTTTGCGCTATCATATCCGAAATTATGTCATCAAATATCAATCTTTGAAAGTGCCTTAAAGGATCTATATTATCAAAAGAGTTATGTAGTAGAAAATTGAAATAATGCCGTCAGTTCAACGATCACGGAGGCAAAAAAATGATTGAAGAACTTGGCGAAAAACAGCGGTACATTGTGACCTTCAAGAGGAAGGACCGAAGGACGGACAAGAAGACCGATAAGACCGATATTCTGCAGCAGAACGTAGGTCCGAGGCTGAACTTCGTGGACGTGGGCGCATGCGCCGCGGGCTTTGCGCTTCCCGACGATCCTGAAGGGGTGCTCGCCCTGGACATCAACGACTTTGAGAATCCCACCGTCTTCGCCGCCCTGACCGCCGGTGAGGCGGGCGTCCTCAGTAAGGACCCCAACGTCGACTCCGTGGAGCCCGACGGTAAGATCTACGCTCTGGACCTCGTATCTCAAGAGATGCTTCCCGGCGGCGGCCTCTTCGGCGGAATGGGTGAGCCGGGGGCTGCGGAGGAAGGGCCGTCTGCCCAGGCGGACGTCATCCCCTGGGGCGTCTCCAGGGTCAAGGCCCCCATGTGCTGGGATGCGACCAGGGGGAAGGGCATTTACGTTGCGGTCCTGGATACGGGGATTTGGCCCCACAACGATCTCAGCGGGAATCTCCTCGGCGGTATCAGCTTCGTCCCTGGTGAGAGCTGGGTCGACGGCCACGGTCACGGAACCCACGTGGCGGGGACGATCGCAGCGAAGATCAACGGATCTGGAGTGGTGGGGATCGCACCCTCCGCTTATGTCTACGCCATAAAGGTCCTCAGCAACGGAGGATCGGGACAATGGAGCTGGCTGATGTCGGGGCTCTACTGGATGAGGAAGTACTACGGCTGCACCTTCGACGTCGCCAACATGAGCCTTGGCGCCAGCTCGGCTCCGTCTGCTGTGGAGAGCTACGTCAACTACGCGGCACAAAGCACCCTCCTGGTCTGCGCCGCCGGCAATAGCGGCGGTGCGGTCGGATATCCCGCCAAGTACGCCAAATGTCTGGCGGTGAGCGCTTTAAAGAGCGACAATACCCTCCCCATCTGGAGCTGTCGGGGGCCTGAGGTGGAGCTCTGTGCTCCCGGGGTCGATATCCTCTCCACGTTGCCGGGGAACCGTTA
>NZ_JBNGCU010000038.1:0-17082 GCF_049974945.1 Methanocrinis sp.
GCCTGGATCTCGGTGTACCCGACGTTCCTCTGCTCGACCTCACCGAGGATCCCTTTTGCCTCCTCGAACTTTCCTCGATTTCCGGTGACGAAATATATCATGATGGCTGCACCTTTGAGCACCTTCGATCGGCTAATATTAATCGGCTTTCCTTCTCAGATCTATCGAGATCTTCTGCATTCATCTCATCTTCGTCTGGCAATCACCTTCCCGCCAAGATCTCTTGAGGGCAACGTTTTTCATCCCCTGGCATCAACCCAGCCAGGAAGAAGGCAGGAGCTGAACGGTCATGCTGGAACTGGGGGATAGAATAGCGGTCACTAAGGACGGCGTTCGACGGGAGGGTGTTCTGATGCCCTCGGTCAGCGGTCATATCGTCATAAAGATGGACAGCGGCTACAACGCCGGCTTCGAGAGGGAACGCTCCGAGGCGGAGCTTGTGGCCAAGGGAAAGGCTCTGAAGGTTCCGCCGCCACCTCCCCTCAGACGCCAGGAGGGGCTTCCCAAGGTCTCCATCCTCTCCACCGGCGGGACGATCGCAAGCAAGGTCGACTACAGAACCGGAGCAGTCACCAGCCAGTTCTCGGCCGAGGACATCATATCCTCCATCCCGGAGCTCCTGGAGATCGCCAACTACGAGGGGAAGGTGATCTACAACATACTCAGCGAGAATATGAAGGCCGAGTACTGGCAGAAGCTGGCGAGGGCCGTCGGCTCGGAGATAGAGAAGGGAGCCGGCGGAGTTGTGGTCACCCACGGTACAGATACCATGACCTATACCGCGGCTGCCCTCTCCTTCATGATCAAAACGCCGGTCCCGATCGTCCTGGTCGGCTCTCAGAGAAGCTCCGACCGGCCCAGCAGCGATGCTGCCATGAACGCCATCTCGGCGGCGGCGGTAGCGACGAGCGATATCGCGGAGGTGACGGTGGTGATGCACGGCTCCACCAGCGACGACTTCTGCCTCGTTCATCGGGGGACCCGGGTCCGGAAGATGCACACCTCTCGAAGGGACGCCTTTAGAAGCATAAACCAGCAAGCAATCGCAAAGGTGGACTATCCGTCAAGAGAGATCGAAATCCTGGGAGAACACCGGAGTAGGGGCGAGGTCCCCCTCGAGGTGAATGAGGGGCTTGAGCCGAGATGCGCCCTCGTCAAATACTTCCCCGGAGCAAAACCCGACCTCTTCGAGCACTACATAAGCTCTGGGTACAAGGGGATCGTCCTGGAGGGGACGGGCCTTGGCCACGTCGCCTCAGACTGGGTCGAGACCATAAAGTTCGCCACCGACGCCGGGGTTCCCGTGGTCATAACATCTCAGTGCATCCGGGGGAGGATCTGCGATAGGGTCTACGATACGGGAAGGGATATACTGGCCGTCGGTGGGATAGAGGGCGAGGACATGCTCCCCGAGGTCGCCCTGGTGAAGCTGATGTGGTCCCTCGCCAATGCGCCTTCCGTCGAAGAGGCGAAGGCGCTGATGAAGACCCCTCTCGCGGGAGAGATATCGTCCTCGACCCCGACGACGGTCTGAAAGAGGATGAAGGAGGGTCGATCGCCAGCCCGTTGACCCTCCCCCAACGCTTATAAACCTGATGAATGTATTAAGCTGGCTCAAGATCACTTTGGAGGAGTTCAGTTTTGGCACGTAAACCAGCAAGCATGTACCGAAGACTGGAGCGCCCCTATACCCGAAGGAAGTACATGGGGGGCGTTCCAGGAAGCAAGGTCGTCCACTACGACATGGGCAACCTCAACACCGAATTTCCGGTTACTCTGACCCTGGTGGTCAAGGAGCCATGCCAGATCAGGCATACGGCTCTGGAGGCCGCCAGAATCACCGCCAACCGTTACCTTATGTCTTATGTGGGAAGGCTCAACTTCCACCTGAAGCTGAGGGTCTACCCTCATCAGGTGCTCAGGGAGAACAAGCAGGCTACAGGGGCAGGGGCGGATCGAGTATCCAGCGGGATGAGGCACGCCTTCGGAAAGGCCGTAGGAACCGCTGCGAGGATGGATGCAGACCAGAAGATATTCTCCATCAGCACCGCGCCCTCGAACGTTCCCCAGGCCAAGATGGCCTTGAAGAGAGCAGGACATAAGCTGCCCACCCCCGCCTACATAGTGGTCGACAAGGGTGCAGAACTTATAAAATAATCGAGGTCAATCGGTGTTTTGATGGAAGACTACATGAAAGGGCTCGAACGGGCCATGAGCAGGCTGCCCGCTTCCAGGGGTACCGAGGACAGGTTCGTGATACCCCCGCCCAAGATATTCTACGAGGGGAAGACGACAGTTCTCGAGAACTTCGCCAGCATAGCCGACGCCCTGAACCGGGACCCTGACCACCTGATGAAGTTCATCCTCCAGGAGATGGGGACCGCCGGCAAGATCGAGGGTCAGCACGCCGTATTTCAGGGGAGGTTCACCGAACAGAACCTCGAGCGTCACATCGACTCTTACGTTCAGGAGTACGTCATCTGCTCTGAGTGTCACCGGCCCGACACCCAGCTCATAAGGAGTGATCGCGTTCTGATGCTGAAGTGTGAGGCCTGCGGTGCACATCGACCAGTGCGAAAGAGGAAGACTAAGACGATCGTGCCCAGGGACGTCATCGAAGAGGGCGAGACCTACGAGCTGCGGATCGAATCGGTGGGCAGAAAGGGCGACGGGATCGCGCGGGTGGACAAGTTCATGATCTTCGTTCCGGGTACCGCAAAGGGCGATATCGTCCGGGCGAAGATCAAGAAGATCAGCGGGACCCTGGCCTTCTCGGAGATCGTGGAGAAGAAGGGCTCGTCCTGATGGAGATGATCTGTCTTGGAGCCTCAGATCGGCCTTGAGTTCACCGACCGCCACCTCTACCGCATGGATTTCTTCCCCGCGGACTTCTGGAGGCCCTTCGCCGAGAGCTACAACTCCCTCCCCTGGGAGGAGAGGAGCGATCAAAGGCTTGCCATCATCGCCGAGAACTATTCGTACCTTCTCGACCTGCTGGTACATGCGAGGTTATACTACCTGAGCACAAAACCTTACCAGGAGCGGTTCAAGTAACTTTGAGCCCCCCTCGGAGTCGATCTCTATGGACTCGGTCAGCTGCCATCTGGTGAGGGGTCTCCCATCGGTCCGGGAGGGGGACGACCTGGCTGCGATGATCGAGGAGCGTTTCCCTCTCCTGGAAGGGGACGTCGTCTGCATCGCCTCCACCATCGTCTCGAAGTCCGAGGGCAGGTTCAGGGAGCTGGAGGAGTGCAGCCCCTCGGCCCGGGCCGAAGAGATCGCCGAGAGGCTGGACAAGGACCCGAGGTTCGTCCAGGCGGTCCTGGACGAGTCTGAGGAGGTTCTGATCGATTGGCCTTTTCTCCTGGTGGCGACGAACTTCGGCCACATCGGCGTCAACGCCGGCATAGACCGGTCCAACGTAGGCCAGGGCAGAATCCTTCTCCTCCCGGAGAACCCCCAAACCAGCGCCGATCAGATCCGCAGGGGGCTACAGAAGGACTGTGCCGTCATCGTCACCGACACCTGCGGGCGACCCTTCCGCTGCGGCGTCGCGGGGGTCGCCATCGGATGGTCCGGGATCGCCGCCCTCCGGGACTGGCGGGGGGAGCGCGATCTCGCTGGTAGGGAGCTGGAGATCACCCTGGAGGCGATCGTCGACGAGATCGCTGGTATGGCGAACCTCCTGATGGGCGAGGCCGGAGGCGGGACTCCCGTCGTGGTGGTGCGGGGGCTTGAGCTGCCGGGCTCCGGAGGGAGGATATTTCGGCCCAAGGAGCTGGACGTGATCAGGGACCGACTGCAGAAGAGATGAGCCGGCGATTCGGCTCTGCAAATTTTATAGACCAGATATGCGGCCGATCAGAGTTGTGGTACCCTTCAAGCTCGACTGCGCAAAGAGCAGGCTATCTTCGGTATTATCCTCCGATGAGAGGGAAGGGCTCGCTCTTGCGATGCTGGAGGATGTGATCTCCGCCGTCTCTATGGTGGGGGACGTTTCGATCCTTCTGAAAGATCCGATAACCGAATCCGGCATCTTAGACCGGCTCAGATCCCGGCCCGGAGCCGAGTCTGAGATCGAGATCCTCGAATCTCCTGCGGAGCTGGACCAGGCCATAAACTCCGCCATCGAGGCTGAGGATAAGAACGGCTGGCCAAGAGATCTTCTGATCGCCATGGCGGATCTGCCCCTTATGAGGGCCTGCGACCTTGAAGAGCTCATCAGAACCCCTGGCGATGTGGTGATCGTCCCGGGGAGGGGAGGCGGGACGAACCTGATACTGATCAGAGACCCGAGGTTTCGGGTCAGCTACTACGGCCCAAGCTTCCTGAAGCACCTCCAGAAAGCGGAGGACCTGGGCCTCACGATCGGGGTCTTCGAGTCCTTCCGGTGTGCATCAGACATAGACGAGCCCCCGGACCTGGTGGAGGCGCTGATCCATGGCCCGGGCAGAACGGCAGAGCTGTTGAAGAACCTCGGCTTTGAGATTTCGGGCAAAAGAGAGAAGGCGAGGGTGGGATGGCTTAGAGCCGATCGATCTGATGAGCTATCTTCTTAAACTGCTATGCAAAGGTGTTTAATCCCAGAAATCTGATATAAAATGCCCTCATTCTCCACTCGTTGCATTCAAAGAGGTCTTGAATGTTCGATTACGCAGAGAGATACGGCCACCGTTTCGTCAAGCTCATAGACTGCCGGGCGACCGAAAAGGAGTTCGAGTTCGATCAACTGCTCCTGATGCCGACGGCCCGAGGCTACCGGGCGCTGGTGGAGCAGGCCAGAGCCGAGATCGATCCTGGAGTGATGAGGCTTCTTTCGAAGGTCTGGCCGGAGTCGACGATAGAGAACCTCTCCTTCTTCGCCATGGCCGCGGCGGTCTACGCCCGGTCCGTGGCCGATCCGCCCTATTCGATCGATGTGGGGAAGGTGCTCTTGAAGACCGCCGCCTTCTGCCGCCTCCGATGCTCCCGCCGGAAGGAGACGGGCGGAGGGTGCATGGCCGCCATGGGGTCGGGGCGCCACCAGCTCCCCAAGTGCATCAAGCTCCCGAGGGACGTCGAGGCGGCCTGGAGGGATCTCAAAAGGTACATCGCCACCGGGGCGGCTCTGAAGGAGGGGGAAGCCTTGGGGGCTCACGAGGCGATGAGCGTCGACTTCAAACTTCCCTCTGATTATTCACCGGTAACCTCATGCTGATCTCCGGAGAACTTCTCCCGCTCCCTCGACCCCGCTCTCCCCCCCGGCTGACCTCAAAGGTCGAGGCGAGGTCGCGAATGTTCGGATGGTGGGTGGGAGATGAACCTCGTTTTCCCGTGATTTCGGGTCGAAATCCGGAAAGGAGCCGGATTAAAACCGTTTTTCAGAGAAGGCATTTATATCAAGTCACCACCAAAAAGCCGCTGTCGTTCAAGGTGATTTCCAATGGCAAAAATAAGAGCAGGCGTTCTTGGAGCTACGGGTGCGGTAGGACAGCGTTTCATCGAGCAGCTTTGGGACCATCCCTGGTTTGAGCTGACCTGCCTTGCGGCCTCCGAGAGGAGCGCGGGCAAGAAGTACCGCGAGGCTGCCAGGTGGCGGCTGGATCACGAGCTCCCGGCCGAGGTAGGTGAGATGGGGGTCGTAAACGTCGATCCGAAGGAGGTGGAGGCCGACGTCGTCTTCTCCGCCCTCCCCGCCGACGAGGCGAAGAAGGTGGAGGCGGACTTCGCCAAGGCCGGTTTTGTCGTGGCCAGCAACGCTAGCGCGTACCGGTTTGAGCCGGACGTCCCCCTGATGATCCCCGAGTGCAACCCCGAGCACCTCGGCCTCATTGATATCCAGCAGAGGAAGCGGGGCTGGGACGGCTACATCGTAACCAACCCCAACTGCACCACCATCATGTTCGCCCTGACCCTCAAGCCCCTCATCCCCATGGAGATCAGCAGGGTGATCATCGCCTCGATGCAGGCGGTCAGCGGCGCAGGATACGAGGGCGTCCCCTCCATGGCGATCCTGGGCAACATCCTCCCCTTCATCCCCGGCGAGGAGGAGAAGGTCGAGAAGGAGGCCCAGAAGATTCTGGGAACCTTCGACGGCGACAGGATCGTGGACGTGCCCTTCGGCGTCAGCGCCAGCTGCCACCGGGTCCCGGTGATGGACGGCCACACGGAGGCGCTCTGGGTCGAGATGGCGTCAAACCCCTCCCCTGAAGATGTGAGGGAGGCCTTCCTGGGCTTCAACCCCGGCCTCTCCGACCTGCCCACCGAGCCCGAGAGGCCCATCATCGTGCGTGACGAGCCCGACCGGCCCCAGCCCCGGCTCGACAGGAACGCCGGGAAGGGGATGGCCGTCTCCGTCGGCCGGATCAGAGAGGGGATCCGCTACATCGTCATGGGCCACAACACCGTCCGGGGCGCCGCCGGGGCCAGCGTCCTGAACGCGGAGCTCCTCTCCAAGAAGGGACTGCTCTAGATGCTGATCATAGCCTGGGAGGTGACGGCGGCCTGTAACCTCGCTTGCGAGTACTGCCGCGCCTCGGCCTCGGCCACCCCCGACGAGGCGGAGCTCTCGACGGAGGAGGCTCTGGCCTTCATCGATCAGGTCGCTCCCGAGAAACCGATGATAATCCTCAGCGGAGGAGAGCCCCTCCTCCGACCCGACCTCTTCACTCTCGCGGAGTACGCCACCGACCGGGGGGTCCGGGTCTCCCTGGCCACCAACGGTACCCTCCTCTCCCCCGAGATGGTCGATAAGATAAAGCGGGCCGGCATCTCTCGGGTCAGCATCAGTCTCGACGGCCCCGATGCCGGGGTCCACGACAAAGTTCGGGGACCGGGCTCCTTCCACCTCGCCATGCGGGGGATCGAGAACCTCCGGGGAGAGGTCGACTTTCAGATCAACATGACCATCACCAAGGATAACCTCCACCAGGTCTGTGCCACCATGGACCTGGCCGAGAAGCTCGGGGCCGTCGCCTTCCACCTCTTCTTCCTGGTGCCCACGGGCCGGGGGAGGGAGGAGGAGCTGGTGGCTCCAGAGGAGCAGGACGAGATCCTTCGCTGGGTGGCCGAGGGGTGCAGGAGGAGGAAGATCGAGGTGAAGGTCACCTGCGCCCCCCAGTACGGCCGGGTGATACGGGAGGCCCTCACCGAGGCCGAGAGGAAGGGGATGATGGGGAGCGCCTGCCTTGCTGGAACGAACTTTGTATTCGTCTCCCGGACCGGCGACGTCTGCCCATGCGGCTACCTCCCGGTGGTGGCGGGGAACGTCAGGGAAGTGAGCTTCTCGGAGATCTGGGACCGCTCGCCGGTCTTTCTCGATCTGCGGAAGAGGAAGCTTAAGGGTATCTGCGGCAGATGCGACTTCCGGAAGGTCTGCGGCGGGTGTCGGGCCCGGGCCTACGCGAAGACCGGCGACTATCTCGAATCCGATCCACTCTGCAGCTATGGGGAGGTTTGATCGGGGTGAGAGATGAGCCAATCGACGATCTGCCGATCGGGGGCGAGCCGATCGGTGGGGAGAGGCTCGACCTCGACGGCCTGGACCGAAGGCTCCTCGACCTGGTCCAGAAGGAGTTTCCCCTGACAGAACGGCCCTTTCTCGCCCTCGGCGAGACCCTCGGAGTCGGCGAAGATGAGGTGATCAGAAGGGCAAGAAGGCTCCGGGACCAGGGCATAATAAGAAGGATCGGCCCGATCCTGGACATGAGGCGGCTCGGATGCTCCGGGGTTTTGGTCGCCCTTCCCGTCTCCGCTGAAAGGATGGAGGTGGTGGCGGATTTGGTGAACGGCTACCAGGAGATCTCCCACAACTACCTACGTCCCAACGATACCGAGTTCAACATGTGGTTTACGATATCGGCCTCCGAGAAGAGGATCGAGGAGATCCTATCGGAGATAAGAGAGAAGACCGGCCTCGAACAGCTGGTGCTGCCCACCAAGAGGATCTTCAAGATCGGGGTCCGCTTCGAGATCCCAAAATGAAGGGGGGTTGGCGTGCCAAAATTTCTCACCAAGGCCTGCAGCTGTTGTCGAGAGGGGACCTAAATTTGTCCGGCGGTGAAGAGCCCGGGCAGATCCTCTCTCACAGTTCTCCACCACCCCCTCCTCTATGTCATCATCTATTTCCTCTCGTCTCACCCGGGCAGGGGCCAGATCAGATCCGCCGATGCGAGGTCGAAGGGCCAGACTGTACGGTAATCCTGACCTATTATCTGGCAGATTATCCCCCTTCCCCTCGTGTTCTGATGGGTCTTCTGGTCGAACTCGACCCCCTCCCAGGGCATTATGATCTCGTCCTCGGAGAGGTTCGTCTCCAGAAGTGCCGTCCTGACCGCCTGGGGATCCAGTGATCCCGCCCGATCGATGGCGTCGGCCAGGACGATGGTGGCGGTGAATGCCCGGGCCGACTCCTCGCCCATCTCCTCGCCGTACCGGTCTTCAAATAGCCTGCTGGCCTTCTCGGCCAGGGGCTTAGTCCCCGCCAGGTCCAGAGACCAGGTCGCCCGGGTCAGGATCTGCTCTCCATCCTCGCCCAGAGCCTCCAGGAACTCTGGGTCAGAGAATCCGGCGTCGTCGGCCAGGATCGCCTTCGGGGTGAAGTTCATCGCCCTGTAAGTCTGGACGTAGAGTACCGCATCCTCGGTGTAGGAGGCCTGCATCACCACGTCGGGGTCCGCCTCTTTGAGCCGCAGGACCTCGTCGGTCAGGTCGAGATCTTCGGTTGAGTAAGATACGTCGGCGACGATCTCAAAGCCCCGGTCCTCAGCATATCGTTCCGCCAGAGCGCCGAACTCCTCTCCCCAGATCGAGTCCTCATGAACGATGGCCAAACTCAAGGTCTCGTTCTCCTCTGATTTCCGGCTCTCCTGAACGTCCGAGAGGAACTGATAGAAGTTATGGACGAAGATCTTCTCGTCCGGAGTGGTCCTGAAGAACCAACTGAACCCTCGCTCTGTGAGGCTCGGGGCCGTGGACGCCGCCGTCAGAAAGGGCCTTCCTTCGGCCTCGGCCACCTCGCTCGCCGCGGCGGTGACCGAGCTCTGGTAAGCCCCCAAAAGGGCCACCACCGCCTCCTCGCCGATCAGCCTCTCCGCCTCCGATCTTCCGACGGCCGGAAGCCCTTGCGAGTCTCCAAAGACGACTTCGACTCTGGACCCATTGAGAGAGCGTATCCCCTCGGACCGGGCGAGGGGCAGGTCCAGATCGAACTGGCCGTTGATCACCTCGGCCGCCAAGAGTGTTCCGCGCTTCATCTCCTCGCCGCTGGAGGCTGATGGTCCAGTGAGGGGATATATGGCTCCGATCTTGACCGTCTCGCCGGCCGATCCTTCTTCTCCTTCTGCTTCACCTTCTTTTCCGCCACCTTCTTTTCCGTCACCTTCCTCACCTTCAGCCCCTCGTTCTTCTGACCCACCTGCGGACTCAAAATAATCGCACTGGTCGATCTCGTCGAACTCGAAGATGATGGGGCTGCAGGTGCCTCCGGTGATCAGCTTCAAAGTACAATCGAAGACCTCGCCCTCGGCTATGTTGTACTTCTCAAGGAACATCGGGCCGGGGTACCAGGAGTTGCAGAGCTGTAAGAGATGTTCCCTTCCAAATACGAGTTCATCCCAGTTCTCCGTCAGGTTCATCGGCTCGTCCGGGCAGAAGATGAACCAGACCTCATACCCCTCGTATCCGGGACCTCCCCCCACCTCGGCCTGATGGGCCGACTCCTCGGTCTTGAGGACGGAGACGATCTCGCAAGCGCCCGGGTGGTCCTCATAAGAGCATCCTCCTCCAAGCCAAATCTGGCCCCATGCCGAGGACAAGCTGAGGAGCAGCAAAAATAGCAAAATCACCGATGCCATCGTCTTCTTCATCATCTCTCCTCCTGATCAGCCATATCTGATGTATTAATTATGTCAAATATCCGAGATAACCCTTCGCCTCATGGCCGCCGCATCACGGCGCAATGCGTCGGGATGGACTCCTCGCCGATCATCCCTGGTAGCTGATCCTGTAGATCGCCCCGGCCCGATCGTCGGAGACGAGGAGGGCGCCGTCGGGCATCACCAGAACGTCCACCGGCCTTCCCCAGGCCTCCCGCTCCTGGAGCCATCCTTCGGCGAACGCTTCATAGCCGGCGGCCGTCCCCTTCTCGAGCCTCACCAGAGTCACCCGGTAACCTATGGGATCGGCCCGGTTCCAGGAGCCGTGCTCGGCGATGAAGATCGCGCCCTGGTATTCCTGCGGGAAGGCCGAGCCGGAGTATCTGCCTTCTCATTTACAAAATTTTCGGGCCAAATTGCATCACCGAGGATTGAGATTGAAACGGGACTTATATGAGGGACGAGATCGGCGAGAGAACTAAGAGTGAAGATGGAACTGGACCCGATGCATCTTAAAAGTGCAAAACGACGAAAACAACTGAGGAGAATACTTAATTACAAACTCGTTCATAAATAGAGGTCCAGAGGGTGTTAAAGAGATGACCGACTCCGAATCCATCCGGCTCAAGATCATTGAGGCTGACCAGAGGGACGTGGGAAAGGGGATCGTTCGAATAAGCGAGCGGCAGATGGCCGAGCTGGGGGTCGCCGACTACGACCTGGTGGAGATCAGAGGGAATAAGTCCACCAGCGCTCTCGCGGTGAAGGCCTACGCTACCGACGAAGATATGGACGTCGCCCGGGTAGACGGCCTGATCAGGTCGAACGTTGGGGCCACCATCGGCCAGTTCGTCGAGATCTCCAAGGCCGAATGGCGGCCCGCGGAGAGGGTATCTCTCGCTCCGGTGGGCCGGGGAATCCAGATCTCGATTCCCAGCGAGGCCCTAAGGAAGGTCTTTTTGGGAAGGCCCGTCTCCAAGGGGGACGTCATCTCCACCACCACACTCCGGCGCCCTCCCGGCGATCTCACCACTGGGAAGGATACCATGTTCGACGAGATCTTCAAGAGGTCCGATAAGGGCTCAGCCTTCGGCCTGGGGGAGGTGAAGATGAGGGTCTTATCCACCACCCCATCGGGGACGGTCAGGATAATGGAGGAGACGGAGGTCGAGCTGGTCAGCCGGGCCGTCGACGCCCGGCAGTCGGCGGACGTCGTTTACGAGGATCTGGGCGGGATGAAGCACGCCATCCAGAAGGTCAGGGAGATGATCGAGCTCCCCCTCAAGCACCCCGAGCTCTTCGAGAGGCTGGGGATCGACCCGCCCCGGGGCATCCTCCTCCACGGCCCGCCGGGGACGGGAAAGACGATGCTGGCGAAGGCCGTCGCCAACGAGTCCAGCGCCCACTTCGCCTCGATAAACGGCCCCGAGATCGTCTCCAAGTACTACGGCGAGAGTGAGAAGAGGATCCGGGAGGTCTTCGAGGAGTCGGAGCGGAACGCACCTTCAATCATATTCCTCGACGAGCTCGACTCCATCGCCCCCAAGAGGGAGGAGGTGGCAGGAGAGATGGAGCGGAGGATGGTGGCCCAGCTTCTGTCTCTCATGGACGGCCTCAAGGAGAGGTCGAATGTCATCGTCATCGGGGCGACGAACAGGCCCGACGCCGTCGATCCCGCCCTGAGGAGGCCCGGCAGGTTCGACCGGGAGATCGAGCTCGGTGTCCCCGACTTCGAGGGGCGGCGCGAGATCCTCCAGATCCACACGAGAGGGATGCCCCTGGCCCAGGATGTCGACCTGGAGGAGTTCTCCACCCTCACCTACGGCTTCGTCGGGGCCGACATCGCCGCCTTCACCCGGGAGGCGGCGATGAACGCCCTTCGGCGCGTCCTCCCCAAGATCGACCTAGACGAGCCGACGATACCCCGGGAGGTTCTTGAGGAGCTGGTGGTGACGAGAGAGGATCTGGAGTCGGCGATGCACGAGGTATCTCCGAGCGCTCTGCGGGAGATCCTCATCGAGGTGCCTAACGTCACCTGGGCCGACGTGGGGGGGCTGGAGGAGGTAAAGCAGCTCCTGGTGGAGGCGGTCGAGTGGCCCCTCGTCTACGGTGAGAACTTCAGAAGGCTGGGGATCGAGGCGCCGAAGGGGGTCCTCCTTTATGGCCCCCCGGGGACGGGAAAGACGCTTCTCGCGAAAGCCGTCGCCAACGAGTCCAACGCCAACTTCCTCACCACCAAGGGGAGCGAGATCCTCTCCAAGTGGTACGGCGAGAGCGAGCGGCACATCGCCGATATATTCAGGAAGGCGAGACAGGTGGCCCCGGCGATCGTCTTCCTCGACGAGCTCGACTCCCTCGCCCCCGTCCGGGGCGGGGGGACGGGCGAGCCCCACGTTACCGAGAGGATCGTAAACCAGCTCCTCTCCGAGATCGACGGAATGGAGGAGCTTCGGGGCGTGGTGGTGATCGCCGCCACCAACCGGCCCGACATCATCGATCCTGCCCTGGTCAGGCCCGGAAGGTTCGACGAGCTGATCATGGTCCCGGTCCCCGATGCCGAGTCGAGGAGGAAGATCTTCGCCGTCCACACCGGCAAGATGCCCCTGGCCCAGGACGTCGATCTCGACGACCTCGTCGGTAAGACCGACCAGTACACCGGAGCCGATATCGCCTCCATCTGCAGGAAGGCGGGACGGCTCGCCCTTCGGGAGAATATGGAGGCGAGACAGGTTCTCCAGAGACACTTTCTCGCGGCTCTCGAGGAAGTCGGCCCCTCCGTCACCCCCGACACCATGAAGTACTACGCAAAGCTCTCGGGGGAGCTGCGGAAGAAGGGGTCGCGGGCCGTGGAGAAGGCCGTAGAGGAGATGGAAGAGGGAAGTAAGTAAAACAAACAAAATGCTGGAAAGTTGATGGGGTCGGGGAGACCATCGCCGATGGATTGAGGTGTCCCGACCCCAGCAAACCTCGGATTGAATCGCTTTATCCGGATCAATCCTTTGCGATTCTCTTTCCCACGAAGTAGAGGAACCCTCCTCCGATGAGAACGCCTATCATGGCGGAGAGTATGTAGGCGATGACGGCTCCCCGGCTGGACTCGTCGCCCTCGAAGGCGTAGTCAGGAAGGGGGGCCTTCTCCCAGAGGGAGGAGAGTTCCTCAAGCCCCGAGGGGACGTACCCGAGCTTCTCTTCGATCTCCTCGTTCCCCCACTCGCCGAAGGTCTCTCCAGTAGCGATGAGCCCCAGAGGTACGAGGACCATGAGGATCAAAAGGCCTATGATCATGTTTCTTATCGACTTCTCCATTAACCATCACCTCAGGCGGCAGCTCCCTTTGCCAGTCTCTTCGATCTCGGCCTCTCGTAGATCAGGAGGGTCGGGTCTGTCTTCTGGATGTAGGCGAAGATCAGGGCGGTCACTATCGCCTCCACGAAGCTGAAGAAGAAGACGTGTTCGGCGAGCATCGCAGGAACGGCGACGTTGATGCCGTAGGGCATGTAGAGGGGCATCCCGCTGGCGTCGGTGTGCAGAAGCGGCTGAATCCCGAACATGAAGCCGGTGAGGCCTGCGGCCAGGGTGAGGGAGACGTAGCCTGCGATCGCCGAGGCAGCGACCCTCTTGGACGATGTGATTTCAGAGCTCCCACTTATGATCTTATAGACGTAGAAGGCGGCAAAGGGCATCACCACCGCCATGTTGAAGCAGTTGGCGGCGATGGCGGTGATCCCGCCGTCTCCGAAGATCAGAGCCTGGAGGATTAGGGCGACGGATATGGCGATCACCCCCGCCCAGGGGCCCAGGACGATCCCCACGATCGCCCCGCCGACGGCGTGGCCCGTGCTCCCGCCGGGGATGGGCAGGTTGAACATCATTATGACGAAGGAGAAGGCTGCGGCCAGGGCCAGAAGGGGGACCTGCCTGCTCCGAAGTTCCCTGCTGAGCCTCTGCCCAGCATAGAGCCATATCGGGATCATGATGATCCACATGGCGATATAGGTGTATGGCCCAAGATAGCCATCTGGAATATGCATAACATCACCACGCCATAAGTGGCGATTTTGGGTATAAAAATCTATCGAATTCAACACAAACTAAGATTGATTTATTTTATAATATTACTAAATCACCTTAATCTGGTTTTCCCGTACAATAAGTAAAAAACGAGGATCGAAGGTACTTCGATCGCTGGATATGCCCGCTAGGATATTCAGGCAGGCTGACGAGTCATCCGTCAGAGCGTTGCCATCCGCCGAAGGGCTGGACTATGCGTCCGACCGCTCGGCTTTTTTGTGGCCCTGGTACTGAGGATGATAATGCTCCTGATATACGGAGCCGTGGCGGTGCATGTGCTTGTGGATGAGGTTTGCGGAAAGAAGGAGGTCCAGGTCGCCGATGACGTCGCAGGAGCTCCTGTCGGCCTTGATGGTGTGGTCCTCGCCCATCACTACCGCTCTTTTGCTGATGTGCTCGACGGTGTCAAGGTCGTGGGTCGCAACGACGATCGTCTTTCCCGCACTGCCAAGCTCCTGGAACAGCTCGATCAGCCAGAGCTGAGTTCTCGGGTCCAGGCCCGCCGTAGGTTCGTCCAGGAGGAGGACGTCCGGGTTTGTGGCCAGGGCCGAGGCGATGCAGACCTTCTTCTTCTCGCCGCCGCTGAGGGTGTGGGGTGCTCGATACGCCAGCTTCGAGATCTCGATTATGTCCATTACGTCCTCCACCCTCTCTTTGACCTCGTCCTGGGTCATCCCGAGCTGGAGGGGGCCGAAGGCGATCTCGTCGAAGACCGTTGAGCTGAAGAGCTGGACGTCGGAGTTCTGGAAGACGAAGGCGACCTTTTTTCTGAAGAAGGTTCGAAACTCGCTCTCGGCTAGGGAATCGAAGACCGCCTCTTCAACGAGGTTTCCGAAGGCGAAAAACTCCCCGGATGTGGGGAATAGGAGGGCGTCTATGATGGAGAGAAGGGTGGACTTTCCAGAGCCGTTGGTGCCTATGAGGGAGACCTGCTCGCCCTGGGATATGGCGAGGTTGATATCCTTCAGGGCCTCGAACTTTCCGAGGTATGAGTATGAAACGTCTTTGAGATCGAATATGTTCGGCATCGTCGAAACCTCATGAACTGAAACTTATGAACTGAAACCTCATAACTGGACGATGTTGAGGGAGACGAGTATTAGGGTCAGGCTCAACCAGAGGGCGAATCCTGCAGCGATGTAGTCGCGCCCGCTGGTGTGGTAGTCGTGCATGATCTGCACGTCGCCGGAGTAGCCCCTGGATACCATGGCCATGTGGACCTTCTCGCTCATGTCCAGGGACTTTATCAGCATGTAGCCTATCCTCCCCCCGACCCACCTCTGATCGTCTCGAAGGCTCATGCTCTTTATCGTCCTGCTCTTCTTGGCTATGTGCAGGTCTCTTATCATCTCCATGAAGAGGAATATGTACCGGTAGGCCATGGCCATGGTGAGGACGTATACTTTTGGGACCCTGAGGGAACGCAGGGACTTGAAGAGGAGCTGCTGGGGCGTGGTGAGGAAGAGGAGGACTACGGCCGAGACGGCCGTCGCCACCCGGAGGGTGAAGGTGGCCGCGGCAGAGACGCCCTGTTTTGTGATGTAGATCGAGTCGGGCAGGGCCAAAGGTCCCAGGTGGGCTCCGGGCGGAAGGTCGGCGATGTGGATGAGAGGGTCGCCTGGGAGGAAGACGTTGAAGATGACGGGGATGACGATCACCCCCGCAAAGAAGGGGACGAAGAGCCAGACCCGCTTTATGAAGAAGCCGACCTCGATCCTGCTCAGGTGGGCGAAGAGGAGGGTGAGAAGGTAGACGGCTGCAAGGAGGCGGAGGTCTTTTGTCACGCTGACGGCGAAGACGACGGCTAAGATCGATATCAGCTTCACCCGGGGATCGAGGCTCTGGAGGAGGCCGTCTCTTTTGGTGAAGGTCTCGGTGACCAGGGCCTCCTGGAAGAAGGTGAAGACGCCGTCGATCGTCTTTTTGACGAAGCTCGCCTTGGCCTTTTTCTTTTTCTTCTTCTTCTTTCCGCCTTCGTTTTCGGCGGAGGCGGGCGGAGCCTCAAAGGAGCTGCCGTCCGTCTCCTTCATCCAGTCCGGGATCATGGCGCCACCTTCTTCAGCTCATCCTCAGCGGAGATCCTGGGCCGGCCAAGGACCGTCGGAGGGCGAAAAGCCAGCTCATCTCCCAACATCTCTAGATAGGTCATGGTCGCCTCTTCGTCGTCAGTGGGATTTCTGATTAATAAAGGTTGTCACGTGTTAATAGTTGTTATTTACAAATAGATGATTATGCGGGGGCTTCTTCAGCAGCGTGGGCGGTCAGTGGAAGACGGCGAGAGCGATCATCATCACGAAGATCCCGGCGATGAGGCCGATGTTGGTGAGGTGCTCGTCGCCGTAGGAGTTGGCGATGGGTATCAGCTCGTCGAAGCAGATGAAGACCATGATCCCGGAGACGAAGGCGATGGAGGCGGCGAGGACGAAGTCGGTGAGGAAGGGCAAGAGCACCAAAATCGCGATCACAGCGCCGAGGGGCTCGGCCATCCCCGCGAGGAAGGAGTAGAGGCAGGACTTTCGCCGGTCGCCGGTGGCGCAGTAGAGGGGGACGGAGCAGGCGACCCCCTCAGGGATGTTGTGGATGGCGATGGCGATGGCGATGGGAATCCCCAGCCGCAGGTCGGCCAGGGAGACCAGCGCCACCGCCAGTCCCTCGGGGAGGTTGTGCAGGGCGATCCCCAGGGTCATCATGATCCCGCCCCGGTAGAGCCGGTCGCAGTGGGGGTCGGCCTGGCCGTCCAGATGGCAGTGGGGGACGACCTTGTCCAGGAAGTAGACCGTCAGCATCCCGGCGAGGAAGAAGACGTCGGCCTGGGAGAGGCCGATCGTCTCCATGGCGCCGCAGAAGAGGTCGACGAAGGCGACGAAGATCATCACCCCTGTGGCAAAGCCGAGGCTGACGGAGAGGTATCTCATGTCGGGCCGGGGGATGAAGTAGGAGACGAGGCTTCCGACCCCGGTGGCGAGGCCCGCAAGGAAGGTGAGGATCAGGGCGGGGATGAGGTTTGCGACCATGAAATTCCAGGGTCAAAAAGGGTTGCATCAGTTAAATAGCTTAGCGGAAAGGGCAGAAAAGGCGGCAAAGCTGCAAAGCTGCAAAGCTGCAAAGCTGCAAAGCTGCAAAGCTGCAAAGCTGCAAAGCTGCAAAAGCTTAACAA
>NZ_JBNGCU010000039.1:0-17021 GCF_049974945.1 Methanocrinis sp.
CGCCCGGACCGGGAGTCGAACCCGGGTCGAAGCCTCGACAGGGCTTCATGATAGGCCCCTACACTATCCGGACTCAGAGCAAGGTCCCGCCTCCCAGATTCGAACCGGGGACATCGCGGTAGCCGCACGGTGCACCTTCTGGTGCGTAACCTACTACAGCCGCGCACTCTACCAGGCTGAGTTAAGGCGGGTCCAACGATGCAACGCGACTCTCGTATTTAGCCCTTTCGATTCACGAGGCGTGGCGCATATCCGTTTTTTGTAACCCGCTTCTGAAACGCGGGCGTCAAAAGCTATAAACCAGAATCCCGGTATCTTCCTGGGCCGTCCAGGCCCGCAGTGCTTCAACAGAAGGTCTGTGATATCCATGCTGATCGGTCTAATATCTGACTCTCACGACAACTTCCCCGGCCTCCAGCAGGCCTTGGAGATATTCGAGAAACGGGACGTGAAGGTGATACTGCATGCTGGAGACGTCATCGCTCCCGGGATGTGCTACGCCTTCGAGGGGTGGGAAGGCGAATTGAAACTCGTCTACGGGAACAACGACGGCGATAGAACTGGGCTCAAGCGCGACTTCGCCCGGGTGGGGGGCGAGTTTCTCGAAGACTTCGGCGAGATCGAGGCCGACGGGCTGAGGATCGCCCTCCTCCACGGGACCTACGAGCCCCTGGTGAGGGGCCTGGTGGATTCGGGTCTCTACGACGTGGTGGTCCGGGGGCACGACCACCACGTGAACGTCGTCCCCGGTGAGACCCTGATGATCAACCCCGGCGAGGTCTGGGGCCACTTCACCGGCCGAAAGACGGTGGCGATCCTGGATACGAAGACCCTCGCGACGGAGATCGTGGAGATGGGATCTCGCCCCTCCATTCTGGATATGACCGGGAGACGGCCTTGAAAGAAGAAGATGGGAGATTTGATGCAGATCCGACGGAGGGCTTCTTTATCGCGTCCCTCGGCCTCTGCCTCCTGATGGAGAGGGATGGCGGCCGGATGAATCGGATCTCCTTCTCCTCTGTGAGACCGGAGGTCTCCATCCCGCCAGAGGAGAAGGAGGCCCTTCTGAGATGCTGGCCCGGAGGCGAAAAAGTCCCCTGGGACCTCCTCGACCTCTCCGGCCTCACCGAGTTCCAGAGGGAGGTCCTTCCTGAGCCTCGTCGCCTCCATCCCCCTTGGCGAGACGTTGACCTACGGTCAGGTGGCCGAAGGGCTGGGAAGGCCCAAAGCCGCCCGGGCCGTAGGCTCGGCCCTGAAAAGAAACCCCTTCCCCCTGATCGTACCCTGCCACCGGGTGGTGGGATCAAAGGATATTGGGGGCTACAGTCTGGGCGTCGACCTGAAAAAGAGGCTTTTGGAAGTCGAGAAGGAGATCTGCCATTTGAATCTACTTTTGGATTAAAAAGAGAACTCGCCGCTCAGAATCCGGCTCTTCACCTCGTTCGCCTGCTGATGGGCGGCGAAGCACGGCTCGGGAAGCTTGTGGTCCCGCAGATACCGCCGGGCCAGGTCCAGGGCCGACTCGACGGAGACCCGGTGGCCCGGGGCCACCACTATCGGTCTGCACCTCTTTTTGGAGAATAGAACGTACCCCACCTCTTCTCCTTCGTAGAGGAGGGGAGAGGCCTCTCCCACCTGACGGGGCGGATCGAAGGTGCCGCAGAGGACGTTCTTGCTGACGCCCACTGTGGGAACGTCCAGGGAGACGCCGATGTGACTTGCCAGGCCCGCTTTTCGGGGGTGGTTGACCCCGCAGCCGTCGACGAAGAGAATGGTGGGGCTCGTCGCAAGGCGCTTTACGGCCTCTACGGCTGCCGGCCCCTCCCGGAAGGATAGGAGGCCGGGAAGATAGGGTAAAGTCGTTTCGAGGAGGCCCCAGGATTTTGATATGAGCGAAAGAGAGGGGTCGAAGGCGACGGCGCCGCTGACCACCATCTCTCCGCCATCTTTTCCCGATATGAAGGCCTGATCCACCCCGGCGACCACCTTTTCCGAGAACCGATCCACCAGGACGACCCCGGACGCGATCTCGTCCTGGAGCGAATATAAACGCCTCCTCTCCTCGGGGGAAGGGGCCGGAGGGGACGCCACTTACTTCGCCTCGGTGCGGGGAACGGTCTGGCTGAGGTTGATGGCCAGCTCGCCGATGTTCTTGATGTAGTCGAGCATCCGCTCGATGCTGGTGGCCGCCATCCTGAGGAGGGCGCCCTCGTGCTCGTCGGAGAAGCTGGAGTTGGAGACCATCTGATTGATCTGCTTTCGCAGCTGACGGCTCAGTTCGATCACCTCGTTCGCCTTTCCGGAGTTGAGGGTGAGGAGGGAGGATATGGAGTCCTCGACGAGATCCAGAAGCTGCGGCGATATCTTGCTCATCTTCTCGACGATCTTTGTGGGAAGAATGCAGTCGCACTTGAGGATCATCGCCGCGATCCTGGCAGCGTGGTCTGCCATCCTCTCTAGGTTTGTGGCGGCCCTGGTGTAGTTGAAGGCGGTGATGGGGTCGAGGGACTCCTGCTTCACCGAGCCGGACCGCAAAATTTCGGTGAACTGGCGGGATACCAGAAGGTAGAGACGGTCGACGTCGTCGTCCCTCTGGATGACGTCTGCGGCCATCTCCCGATCATTGGCCACGAGGGCGCTGAGGGCGTCTTGGATCATCGACCTCACTACCGTCTTTATCCTGCGGAGGGCCCGTTCGGACTGGAGCTCCTCGGGGTCGATAAGGTCCTGAATCAGGACCTTGTTGACCGTCTCCTCTAGGATCTCGGGGCCGATCAGCTTCTGAACGATCTGATGGATGTCCCTCTTCTGGTCTGCGGTCATGGTGGCGGAGGCGACCTCCATCGTCCTGTACCCTGAGACGTAGCAGCCGATGATATCCCTCACCAGGGGGTCGCCCACCTTCTCGCCGATCTCTAACCTTGTGGTGAGATCCCTCTCGGACCTATCGGGGGAGAGGACTAAAGCCCCGTTGTCGCTCTGGGTTATGTAGATCAAGGACCCTGGCTGGATGTCGTTCTTCACCGCCCAGAGCTTGGGGAGGGAGACGATGAAAGTCGACTTCCCCGTCCTCTGTACTTTCCTGGTCTCCATAAAAATCCGACAATTTCAGTTGAGATGTTCTCGTTTCGCCTCGACCATGTATATGATGCTCTCGCATATGTTGCATACATGATCTGCGATCCTTTCTAAGTGCTTATTCACCAGGAGAAGAGGGGTCGCGTCCTCTATGAGGTCGGGGTTTCCTCCGATGATCTTGAGGAGGGTGTCCCTCACCTTCTGGTAGAGGGCGTCCACCTCGTAATCCCACTTGGTCGTCTCCCGGGCGAGGTCGGAGTCGTTCTCCTTGAAAGCCTGGTTCGCCTGGGCCAGCATCACCCTTGATATCTCCGCCATCCTCGGTATGTTCTTCAGGCTCTTAACCTGGACCTTGTCCTTGGAGTGGACGACGATCCTCGCTATGTCCACGGCCATGTCCCCGATCCGTTCTAGATCTATCCCTATCTTAAGGGTGGCGACGATCAGCCGGAGGTCTTTTGCCATAGGCTGCTGAAGCGCCAGAAGCTGCATGCACCGTTTCTCGATCCTCAGGCTCAGGTCGTTTATCTTCTGGTCGTCTCTTATGACCTCTCGGGCCTTCTCCACGTTGTACTCGCGAAGAGCCTCCACCGACTTGGCCACCGCCGTATCGACCTGACCCACCAGCTCCTCCGCGTCGATCTTGAGCTCTTCAAGCTCCCTGTGATAACGCTCTCTGTAAGGACTCATCTCTCCCCCTTCTTCGTCGAAGATCTCATCCGAACCTTCCGGTTATGTAATCCTCGGTGCTCTTCTCCCTGGGATTTTCGAAGATCTCTTTCGTCTCGCCGCACTCGATCAGCTCGCCGAGGAGAAAGTAGGCGGTGTAGTCGGAGACTCGAGCTGCCTGCTGCATGTTGTGGGTCACTATCACCTGGGTATATGATCCCCTCAGCTCGTCCATCAGCTCCTCGATCTTGGCCGTGGATACAGGGTCAAGAGCGCTGCAGGGCTCGTCGAAGAGGATGACGTCCGGCTTCATGGCCAGGGTTCTTGCTATGCAGAGCCTCTGTTGCTGTCCACCGGACAGCCCCATGGCGGGTTTATCGAGCCGGTCGGAGACCTCGTCCCAGAGGGCGGCGTCTTTGAGGCTCCCCTCGACGATCTTATCTACGTTCTTCACCCCATGAATCCGAGGACCGTAGGCGATGTTGTCGTATATGGACATGGGAAATGGGTTTGGCTTCTGAAATACCATGCCGATGTTCTTTCGAAGCTCCACCACGTCCGTCTCCTTGTCGTAGATGTTCAGGCTGTTGTAGAGGACCTCCCCCTCGATCCGCACGATGTCCACGAGGTCGTTCATCCTGTTGAGACAGCGGATGAATGTGGACTTCCCGCATCCTGAAGGGCCTATCAGGGCAGTGATCCTATTCCCAGGTATGCCTATTGATATCTCTTTCAGGGCGTGGTTATCGCCATACCACAGGTTCAGGTTCCTAGCCTCAATCTTGAAGGACATTGTAAGACCCCATAAATAAAATTCGGCCCAAAATCGTTCTTCTTCACCCGGGACCTTCCGGACCGGAGATCGAGGCAGGGAAGAATCCCTCCTCTTCCATAATCCTCTGACCCTCCGGTCCCAGGACGAAGTCTATGAACTCGGCCTCGGTCTCGCTGGTGCCGTTCCATGTATAAAGGTAGAGGGGCCTGGAGAGCTTGTAGGTCCGGTTCTTGACGGTCTCTGCCGACGGAGTGACTCCGTCCAGCGCCACGGCCGCCAGGTCTCCGGTCTTGGCGTACCCTATGCCCAGGTATCCGATGGCCTTGTCGCTCTGGACTATGAGGGTCTTTATCTCGGCGTTCTCCATGGCGTTGACCTCAACCCCCTCGGTCTCTGCTCTGCTGCTCCCCATGATCATCTCGTTGAAGGTGTCCCCGGTCCCGGAGCCTGGAACTCTGGCTACGGGCAAGATCAGCTCGTCAGGACCGCCGACGGCCTTCCAGTTATCGACCTCGCCGGAGTATATCTCCGAGATCTCTTCGGAGGATAGGCCGATCACGCCGGCATCGTAGATCTCTCTGCTGACCACCACGGCGATGGCGTCGTAGCCGATAAGATGCTCGACGAAATGGTCACCGAACTGCCGGACCTCAGAGTCCTTCACCTCTCGGGAGGCCATGCCGACGTCAGCGAGCCCCGAAGCCACATCCTGGATTCCTCGTCCAGATCCGCCGCTGCTCACCTGGACTCCGATCTCCTCCTGGGCAAGGTTGAATGCCTCCCCGCACCTCTCTACGGCGGGAAGAACCGTCGTGGAGCCTGTGATGACCAGGTTCTCCCGGGCGTCCTCGTCCACGCACCCGGCCGCCATGAGGACCAGGAACGCCGCCGTCAGAAGCTGAATCTTTAGTGATCTCGCAGGTTCGTTCAATCGATCGAACTTCACCATACCCGTATATATAGCATTTTCCTATATAGTCTATATACTGCGTCACCGAACGCCTTCAGCGGACGCCACGCAATATTTATATAGAACTTCAAACTGCTGATGACCAGAACGAAAGGGGAGGACCCGATTTGGCTGGCTTAACCAACGCTCCTATACTGATCCTAAAAGAAGGACATAAGCGCGAGACCGGAAAGGACGCCCAGAGCAGGAACATCCTGGCGGCAAAGGCCGTGGCCGAGGCCCTGAAGAGCACCCTCGGCCCCAAGGGCATGGACAAGATGCTGGTGGACGGCACAGGGGACGTCGTCATCACCAACGACGGCGCCACCATTCTCCGGGAGATGGATATCGAGCATCCGGTGGCGAAGATGATCGTAGAGGTCGCCCGGGCCCAGGAGGACGAGGTGGGGGACGGCACTACCACCGCCGTCGTCATCGCCGGGGGGCTTCTCGAGAACGCGGAGGAGCTGATCAACATCGGCGTCCATCCCACAGTGATCGTCCAGGGGTACAAGGCGGCCCAGAAGAAGGCCTACGAGTTCCTGGAGGAGATGGCGGTGACCGTCTCAAAGGAAGATCGTGATATCCTGAAGAAGGCCGCAGAGACGGCCATGACGGGAAAGGGCATTGAGATCTTCAAGGAGAAGCTCACCGAGATCTGCGTAGACGCCGCCGCGGCGATCGAGGACGAAGGCAAGGTGGACGTCGAGGAGAGGGTCAACTTCGTCAAGATCAGCAGCGGCTCTTTGAAGGAGACGGAGCTTGAGCACGGCGTCGTCCTGGACAAGGAGAGGCTCAACCCCGATATGCCGAAGAAGGTGGCAGGAGCGAAGATCGTCCTTCTGGACAGCACCCTAGAGCTGAAGAAGCTCTCCACCGATGCCAAGGTCACCATATCGAGCCCCGAGAGCCTCAGCAGCTTCAGGGAGGGCGAGGATGAGGTCCTGAAGGAGAAGGTCGACGCCATGGCCAAGGTCGGCGCAAACGTCGTCTTCTGTAAGCAGGGTATAGGGGCTTACGCTTCTCGATACCTCGCAAACCACGGTATCATCGCCGCCAGGAGGGTCAGCGATGAGGATATGAAGTTCCTGGCTCTTGCCACCGGCGGAAAGATCGTCACCGAGCCCCTGGAGATGAGCGAGGAGGATCTGGGAAGCGCGGACCTGGTCAGGGAGAGGAAGGTCGGAAAGGAGAAGAAGATGATCTTCGTCGAGGGGTGCCACGGCGCCAAGGCCGTGACCGTGGTCATCCACGGGTCGAGCGAGCAGCTCCGGGACAACGTCGAGAGGGCTCTTGAGGACGCCATGTGGTCTGTGGCTACAGTCCTGGAGTCGAAGAAGATCGTTCCCGGCGGCGGCGCCCCCGAGATCGAGGTGGCGGAGAGGCTCCGGCAGTACGCCTCCACCATGAGCGGCAGAGACCAGCTCGCGGTCAAGGCCTTCGCCGACGCCGTCGAGGAGGTCCCCCTGATCCTGGCCGAGAACGCCGGGTTCGACTCCATAGACGCCCTGGTGGACCTTCGGTCCAGCCACGGCGCGGGAAAGAAGAACTACGGCCTGGATATAAAGACCGGAAAGGCCGCCGACATGATGGCTCAGGGTGTCATCGAGCCCCTGAGGGTCAAGACTCAGGCGATCAAGTCCGGCACCGCCGCCGCCACCCTCGTCCTCCGGGTCGACGACGTGATCGCGGCCAAGGTCGAGGGGCTCAAGCCGAAGCCGGGCCAGAGCCCTCACGACTATACTCGAAGCCCGATGATGCCCCCCATGATGTAGGGGGATTGAAGGGAGGGGCCGGAGGGCCGATTTTTGCCTCCGGCTCCGATCCGGGCAGAGCTTTTTGTCGGCTATCGTCGCGTCCCCCTGGAGAGAGGGGTGGTTTATGAGATTGAAGCAGAGCGAAAAGGCGAAGGTGCCCTCCAACAAGAAGGAGACATCCGACGAGAAGGGCGAGGCCGCATCGACCGAGTTGGGCAGCAGTGCCGGAGAGCCGGCCGAAGAGTTTGATGAAGGTCTCTCCGATCAGGAGCTGGCCCCCAAAGAGCTGGCCGAGCTGCTCGAAGAGGCGGAGAGGCTGGCCGAAGAGCGGACGGACCAGCTTCTGCGGTGCAGGGCGGAGCTGGAGAACACCATCAAACGGGCCGCCCGGGAGAAGGAGGCCCTCTCTCGATACGCCTCGGAGAGGCTGATAACGAAGCTTATGCCGGTCTTAGACAGCCTCGATCAGGCCGCAAAGCAGGTCGAAGGTATGGAGAGGATCAGAAGACAGCTTCTGGACGTCCTCAAGACCGAGGGCCTTTCGCCGATCGAGGCGCAAGGGGAGAAGTTCGACCCCTACCGACACGAGGCCTTGATGATGGTCGAGTCCGACGAATATGACGAGGGTACCGTGACCGAGGAGGTCCAGCGCGGCTACGCCCTGAACGGGAGGGTGATCCGCTTCTCCAAGGTCCTCGTCTCCAAAAAACGGTAAATATCTGCAGTTTTAATTTCGAGAAGGTGATAACGTGTCCAAGATCATAGGCATAGACCTGGGAACGAGCAACTCAGCCGCCGCAGTCCTGATCGGCGGAAAGCCCACCATGATCCCCAGCGCCGAGGGTACGAGCATCGTCGCCGGAGGTAAGGCCTTCCCCTCCTACGTCGCCTTCACCAAAGACGGCCAGAGGTTGGTGGGAGAGCCGGCGCGCCGGCAAGCGGCGACCAATCCTGAGGGCACCATAACCGGGATCAAGAGAAAGATGGGCCAGGACTACAAGGTGGAGGTCTACGGCAAGTCCTATACCCCCCAGGACATATCGTCCTACATCCTGCGAAAGATCAAGGAGGATGCCGAGTCGTACCTGGGCGAGAAGGTGGATAAGGCCGTGATCACGGTTCCCGCCTACTTCAACGATAACCAGAGGCAGGCCACAAAGGATGCCGGCACCATTGCAGGCCTCGATGTGGTCAGGATCATCAACGAGCCGACGGCCGCAGCCCTCGCCTACGGAGCTGACAAAGAGGGCGAGGCGACCCTCATGGTCTTCGACTTCGGTGGAGGGACCCTCGACGTCACCATCATGGAGGTGGGCGAGGGGGTCTTCGAGGTGAAGTCGACGAGCGGCGACACCGAGCTCGGTGGCCGGGATATGGACGATATCCTGACCGAGTACGTCGTCGAGAAGTTCAGGCAGGAGTCCGGGGTAGACCTCAAAAGTGATCGGATGGCGATGCAGAGGCTGAGGGAGGCGGTCGAGATCGCGAAGATAGAGCTCTCCAGCGTCCTCCAGACGACGATCAACCTCCCTTACATCACTGCAGACCAGACCGGTCCGAAGCATCTGGAGATGACGATCAGCCGGGCGAAGCTGGAGGAGCTGATAAAGGATGTTCTGGAGCGGTGCCGGAGCCCCATGACTCAGGCGATCCAGGACGCTAAATTGGAGAAGAGCGGCGTCGACAAGATCATCCTCGTCGGCGGTCCCACTCGGATGCCCGCCGTCAGAAAGTTCGTCAGCGAGTTCATGGGAAAGGAGGCCGAGCGAGGCGTCGATCCGATGGAATGCGTCGCCATCGGCGCGGCGATCCAGGGCGGAGTTCTCGGAGGCGAGGTGAAGGACATCCTCCTTCTGGACGTGACCCCCCTGAGCCTGGGGATCGAGACCCTCGGCGGCGTCGCCACCAAGCTGATCGAGAGGAACACCACCATCCCCACCAAAAAGAGCCAGATCTTCACCACCGCCGCCGACAACCAGACCTCCGTCGAGATCCACGTTCTCCAGGGGGAGAGGCCCATGGCCAAAGACAACACCTCCCTGGGCAGGTTCACCCTTACCGGGATACCGCCCGCGCCTCGGGGCATACCCCAGATCGAGGTGACCTTCGACATCGACGCGAACGGAATCCTGAACGTCAATGCGAAGGATCTGGCTACCGGCAAAGAGCAGGCTATCACCATCTCCGCCCCCCACAAGCTATCCCAGAACGAGATCGAGCGGAAGGTCAGAGAGGCCGAGGAGCACGCCTACGAGGATACCAAGAGAAAGGAGGAGATCGAGGCGAAGAACCAGGCCGAGACCCTCGTCTACACCGCGGAGAAGACCCTCAAGGAGGCCGGAGACATAGCCACCGCCGACCAGAGGGAGAAGATCGAGAAGGCGATCGAGGAGGCGAAAGAGGCGCTGGCTAGCGGAGAGATCGAGAAGATCAAGGAGAAGGCAGAATTGCTCCAGAACGCCATCTACGAGCTCTCCACGGCGATGTACCAGCGAGCGGCAGAGCAGCAGCAGCGAGAACAGGAACAGCAACAGCAGCAGAGCTCGCAGGGTTCAGGCTCCTCATCCGGCGAGACGATCGACGCCGATTTCGAGGTCGTCAACGACAAGAAATAAGGTCGATGAAGTCGAACGGGATCCCTGAATATCTTGGATTGAAGCTGGAGAGGATGATCGGTGGCAGGCAACAAAAGAGACTACTACGAGGTTCTCGGGGTTGGAAAAGAGGCGGACCAGAAGGAGGTCAAGAGCGCTTATCGAAAGCTAGCTCTCAAGTACCATCCCGATAGGTCCCAGGAGCCCGACGCCGAGGAGAAGTTCAAGGAGATCTCTGAGGCCTACGCCGTCCTCTCCGATCCGGACAAAAGGAAGCAGTACGACCAGTTCGGCCACGCTGGGATCGACGGCCGCTACTCCCAGGAGGATATCTTCAGAGGCGTCGACTTCGAGGACCTCCTCCGGGGCTTCGGCTTCGGAGGTGGAGGGGCCGGGTTTGGCGGAGGAAGCATCTTCGATCTATTCTTCGGAGGTGGCGGCGGCCGGGGCGGAAGGCGGGGGCCGGCCCGGGGTCGCGACCTGAGATACGACCTAACCATGACTCTGGAGGAGGTGGCTAGTGGCCTTGAGACCTCGATCGATGTTCCGAGGATGGAGAAGTGCCCCACCTGCAACGGGACGGGGGCGAAGCCGGGAACAACGCCTGAGACCTGCCCCCAGTGCGGCGGCAGCGGCCAGATGACCCGGGTTCAGAACACCCCCTTCGGTCAGATGATGACCTCGACCACCTGCTCGAAATGCGGTGGGAGGGGCCAGATCGTATCCGACCCCTGCACCGAGTGCCGGGGCTCGGGGCGGGTGCGGAAGACGAGGACGATCAGCATCAAGGTTCCAGCGGGGGTGGAGACTGGCCAGCACCTCCGGCTGGGAGGGCAGGGGGAGGCGAGCCCCGATCCGGGTGGCGAACCCGGCGACTTATACGTCTTCGTTAACGTCCGGCCCCATCCCCTCTTCAAGAGGGCCGACGACGACCTCCTCTACGAGTCGCCCCTCTCCATCACCCAGGCCGCTTTGGGCACGGAGCTCGAGGTTCCGACCCTGGACGGGAAGAGGGCGAGGTTGAAGATCCCGGCAGGGACCCAGAGCGGCTCGGTCTTCCGGCTGAAGGGGAAAGGGATCCCGCGGCTCCACGGCTTCGGTGGCAGCGGCGACATGCACGTGAGGGTCAACCTCAAGACTCCGACCAGCCTCTCCGGAAGGCAGAGGGAGCTTCTCGAGGAGCTGGCCACCGAGTTCGGCGAGACGAAGGGGAAGGAAGAGGCGACGGCGAAAGAGGCCGAGGGCGCGAAGAGGAAGGAGAAACCCTCGGAGAAGAAGGAGAAGGGCTTTATCGGAAAGATCGTTGACGAGGTGAAGGGCGCGGTCCAGTGAGCCTTACGGGCTAGAGCTTCAGGGCTTGAATCTCTTCTGATTTTTATCTTGGCCAATGGTTTTCTTTCTCGAATTTGGGCACGTCCCCATTGCAGCGTTTCATTGCGGCCCATTTCCCTTGTGAATTGAATCGCCTCTCTTTTCCTGAGCTTTCATCGAAACCCGGGGCTGATTTTTCAAAGCACCAAAAAATGTTTATGTCCAGGAAGTTCATTGATAATCGTCCAAAAAGGACGGTGCTGAGTTTAAGTGTGAGAGGGATGTATAAAATGAAAAGAAGAATATTATTCGTAATATTGTTATCGTTTTTAATGATTCCGCCGGCGCTTTCACAGGAGAACGTCGTGAGGACGCCGGGCGTTTTGGAGATGGCTGACGTTTCAAGATCGACGGAGGTTCATGGATTAGCAGAAGTACCCGATGCTTTGGGAATTCCCGAAACCTTAACCGCCTGCAGAGCCGCTTTCTTCTCCACCGAGGAAGATTTCGTCACTCAGGGTCCCGAGCCGTCTGACGGCAACCCCATAATATCCGATGGAGATCTTCTGGGCCCAGGCTGCGTCGTCTTCGCTCGCAACAGGGAGCTATTGGCCGTCTTCAAATCTGAGCAAGATCTGGGCCTGGATGCGGCCGACGTGGTCGATGCTGATCGATCTTTGGTAGCATTCTCCACCGAGCTTGACGACCCCCTGGGTAGGTTCACTGCAGGAGATCTGCTGGTCACCAACGGCGCGGTAATCCCGAATAGGGCTCTTTTGGCCAATTTTGAGATCGAGACGAGGAGCGATTTGGGCCTCGACGCCGTCCATTTCGTCGGAGATCCAAACCGCATAACCAAATTCCTGGATTACGCCTCCGAGGTCGGTCGGGACCAATGGTTGGACAATCCGGGGATGTTGCCTCAGATGCTGGAGGAGTACGGGATCGAGGTATGGTTCTCTACTGAGGGCACAGCTCCAGAGATCGAGAAGCCCCTCTTCCTCGATGGAGATCTGCTTTCTGCACAGGGCGGCATCGTGGCGGAGAACGCTCTTCTCCTCTCCTCTGCGGTACCTGCTGGCATCCCCGACCGCGGCGTCGACTTCGGCCTTGACGCCGTGACTGCAGATAGAAGTGGGAACAGGCAGCTGATCCACTTCTCCACCGAGATCCTCTATCGAGGCGAGCTTGCTTTCAGCGATGGCGACGTTCTCCTCCTCGGGGACGGTGTCGTCTGCACCAACGGTGATCTAACTGCTTGCTTTGAGCCCAAGACCAAAGAACTGGGTCTGGACGCTCTATCTCTTGCTTTGGGCAGAGGGGAGAGACCTCCCTGTGGAGCGGCCATCATCCGCGTGGGCGGGATGCCTGTAGGAAACATCAACTCCGAGGGGTTGGCCAACGGCTGGAGTGCGACTACGCCGCCTTTCGAGGCCTTCGACAGCCCCTTTGGAGGATCGGTGGAGATCTTGGGTCTGATGCCCTCCTGTGAAGAGTGTGAGAGGTTCAAGGTGGAGTATGGCGAATGGTCCACTCCAACCACGCCCCCTGACCCGGCGAGCTTCAAGCCTCTGACCGACTCGTTCAAGGAGTGGACGTTCGTATGGCCAAGCCTTTGGGTGCGGGTGGACAGGGTTCCGGACTCCGAAGGATGGTTGGACATAATCTGCGACTCTGACCCCCTGATGGGCGGTTTGTACTGTCCCTGGAATACTGGAGGCAAGAATGGTAAGTACAGCCTCAGATTGACTGTAGAAAGTGTGGGCGGCGTCGAGCAAGTAAGCTCCCCGGTGGTGGTCGTGATCGACAACACCCCCCCGACTGCAATACTTAACCTTTCGGGCACGCCCAGCTGCGGTGACATCACCATAGGCGATACCGTCACCGGCGAGATCATTGCCACCGACGAGCATTTCTACAGCTACCAATTGAGCTACAGGTGCGGTCTGCATCCAGCTTGCCCCGGCTCCATCCTGCCGGTCAGGAAGTACGCCGGCGTGAGCGATCAGGGAGACGCGGGTTTGACCTTCACCTGGGATACCTCGGGTCTGCCTCCCTGCGGATACGAGATACTGCTCGAGGTCTGGGACAGGACGATCGTCAACAATGGCCGTGGTTGGGGTGAGCCCGGCTACGCTCATCGGTCCATAGACTACGACTTCTTCTGCCTTGAGGCAGCAGAGTGAAACTTCTTAGATGAGCCGCCTAAGCGGCTCTATCTTTTATTCATGGAGGTCGACCATGAGGTTAAAGCTGATACTTGCCGCAAATCTTATCGCTATACTTCTATTCGCTGGGCTAAATTGTAACGCTTTGCCATTTCTGGAAACGCCCACCGTTTCGGATGAGGAGTTAGGTCGTATCCAGGGAACTCTTCAGTCTTCGGCTGCAACCGTCTCGGGCCGAGTGTACGAGGGGGATTTCAGAGGTGAGAGCAAGCCTTTCCCCAATGTCAGGGTGGAACTCTGTTGCTCCAATGACCAAAAAAACCGCGGAAGGGTTGTGGAGTCTGCAACCACAGATGCTAAAGGATGGTACGAGCTGACGCTTCCTTCGGGATGCGAATTTTACGATATAGTGGTTACGGTGCCCGAAGGCTACATTGCAGCAGGAGCTGATAGTGTTGGGGGCGACGTAATTGACGAAACCCGGATCCAGTACGATTATCCTCTTGATAGATCAGTTCTCACCGGCAATAAGTTCTGGATCAAGAAGTCGGTGCCGGAATTGCCACTGATTCCCTTAAGACCGCTTGTGCCTGTAACTCCACAGGAACCGGAAACGGTGTCGTGTCCCAGAGGCTGCGAATGTATGACCGAGGAGATGGTCAAGGAGAAGTTCGGGAAGTACGAGCGCTGCTCGCCTGAGATCTGCGGCTACGACGACCTGAGAAGGCCGATGTACTGCTTCAGGCCGATTGAAGACGTCCCTCCGGAGGCGAAGTGTCCCAGAGGCTGCGAATGTATGACCGAGGAGATGGTCAAGGAGAAGTTCGGGAAATATGAGCGCTGTTCTCTTGAGATCTGCGGCTACGACGACCTGAGAAGGCCGATGTACTGCTTCAGGCCCACAGAGTTTCCTCCAGAGACTGAGTGTCCTGAGGGCTGCGAATGCCTCATGGAAGAGGTTGCAGCCGAGAAGTTCGGAAGATATGAGTGGTGCTCAGATGAGATCTGTGGGATCGGAGAGGGGAGGGTCCCAAAGTACTGTTTCAAGCCTGTAGAAGATATTCCTGAGGAGTGTCCCCAGGGCTGCGAATGCCTCGCTGAAGAGGTTGCAGCCGAGAAGTTCGGAAGATACGAGTGGTGCTCGGACGATATCTGCGGATTTGATGATCGAAAAACTCCGATGTACTGCTTCAGGCCGGCAGAGCCCGCGCCCGAAGTGCCTCCCGAAAGCTGCGAGCTGTTCTTCTCCACCGAAGAGGACTTCGTCACCCAGGGCCCCTCGCCTCCAGACGGAAATCCCGTCATCTCCGATGGCGATCTCCTCGGACCCGGATGTGTCGTATTCGCGCGCAATCGAGAGCTTCTGGCGGCTTTCAACGTGAATGTCGATCTCGGTCTGGACGCTGTTGAGGTGATAGATGCGAAAGGCCGTTTAATCGCATTCTCCACAGAGCTGGATGATCCGTCGGGCCGATTCGTTGGAGGAGATCTGTTGGCCACCAACGGCCTTGTCATCCCCAACTCTGCACTTCTGGCCGGATTCGATGTAGCGAGAATAGATCTGGGACTTGACGCCGTTCACTTCGTTGGAGATCCCGAGGACATCACGAGCTTCTTGGATCGGTCATCCCAGGTGAGCCGGGACGAATGGCTGGAAGATCCGGGCGTTCTGCCTGAAATGCTGAGGGAATATGGGGTCGACATCTGGTTTTCCACTGAAGGGACGCCGACCTGGACCGGCAATCTCGCCTTCATCGACGGGGACCTGCTTTCTGCGGGAGATGGGATCATCGTTGCACCAAACTCCGTTCTGCTCCCCCCTGCAGTGCCTGCGGGCATCCCCGACCGCGGCGTCGACTTCGGTCTGGATGCGGTGACGGCTGGCCGGGACGGCAACAGAGAACAGATCCGCTTCTCCACCGAGATCCTCTACGAGGGGAAACCTCTCTTCAGCGATGGTGACGTCGTCCTCATCGATGACGGGGTGGTTTGCACCAACGAGGATCTGGTACGCTGCTTTGAGCCGGCGACCCGCGACCTGGGTCTTGATGCGTTATCCGTAGCGGTGAGGGGTGAGCAGAGGAGAGGTTGAGAGTAGGTGAGAACGAGGGCCCGGTTTGGGGCATCTCTTCTCATTCATCTCCGAGCTTAGGCTAATCTGAGCAAACCTGTCATCTCTGCCATCTCTAACTTCCTTTTTTCCGGCCGACTCCGCCCTTTCGGCGCCGCCCCCTACTCTTCGATCGCTCCCATCTTCGTCTCGATGGATATCTCCTTGTCCAGACGATGATCGATCTTTACGGTGGTTATGATCCTTCCTACTCCCATCTCCACCAGCGCCTCGTCGGCCCGCTGAACCGCCTCGAAGATCTCGGCCATGCCCCCCGCCTCGACGACGGTGCACATGGGGCCCGGGACGAAATTGAGCCCCGACTCCTTCAGAACCTGGTGGATCGCCTTCACGTACGAGCTCCCGCTCGTCCCTGTCCCCATCGTTATCATGGAAAGCTCTGCCACTATCATGGGCGATGAAATCGACCCAAAAGTATAAAAAAGTTTTTAGGGATTTATGAGGGTCACCGGATCTCGGCGAGTATCGCGTCCGCGGAGGCAGCAGGGTTCGGCGAGTCGGTGATCGACCTTCCCACGATCAGGCTGTCGGCCCCCGCCGCCAGGGCCGCCCTGGGCGATCCGCCCTGGGTCCCGACCCCCGGCGAGATGATGGCCCGCTCGCCTACGATCGACCTGATCAGCCTTATCCGCTCGGGCCGAGTGGCCGGGGCGACGACCCCGTCTACACCGCACTCGTCCGCCACCCTCGCCAGATCCTCGGCTGCCGGGGCCATGAACTTCTCGGCTCCGGGATGGCTCATCTCGGTCACGGCGAAGGCGAGGGCGCTATGCTCGCGGGCGGCCATGACGCAGGCCGAGAGGCTGTCCTTGCCCACGAAGGCGTGGGCGATGATCCCGCTGGCTCCCGCCGCCAGGACCTGCTCGGAGATCAGCCTGTTGGTGTTGGGGATGTCGGCGACCTTCAGGTCTGCGATCACCGGCGTGGTCTGCGAGATCTCCTCGACTACGTCGAGGCCCGCCGCCAGGATCAGGGGGTAGCCGACTTTGACGTAGTCGATTTTGCCCCGGAGGAGGGAGACGATTTCGAGGGCCCTGTTTCTATCCAGGACGTCGAGGGCGAGGATGAGGCGAGAGTTTCTGATCATGGTTCTGAGGTAAGCAGCGGATCTATTTATCCTTTTGACCTTGCGGCCATCCTCCGGGAGAAAAGGTCGAACTTGACGAAGCCGCCAGCCAGGCTAAACGCCTATATACGATCAAAGAAGGAGGGGAAAGCACGTCCTCCCTGCTGGATACCGTTGCCGAAAGGATCATCGCGCGCATCGTCGGGCCGATGAGCCTCCGATTCGTCTTTCAGCCGCTGGTAGCGGTGCTTTTGGGTATACGGGACGGCGCAATGGATGCAAAGGCGGGCGAGCCGCCGTTTATCATCGATCTGATCTTCAACCGCGATGACCGAGGAGCCAAACTGTCCGGAGTTCTCAAGTCCCTCTCCAAGACGATCGTCGTGGCGACCGTCTTCGACATGATCGCCCAATACCTCATCTTTGATCAGGTGCGCGTCATCCCGGCGATCGTGGTCGGCGTATTCCTCCTCAGCGTCCCCTATTCTCTGGCCAGGGGGATCACCAACAGGATCCTTTCGGC